>JADHUM010000062.1 GCA_016784545.1 Candidatus Neomarinimicrobiota bacterium | reverse complement strand
AAGAAGCTGGATACCTCTTTTTCACGGATTATTACCGAAATGTTAAGGTGTAAATTAAGGAACCGCCCTGTACGGAACCGTACGCAGGGTGGTGTGAGAGGACGGATAGGGAATTAATCCCTATCCTCCTACTCGATTGCCATCTAATTTAAAGCAAGTCTTGCTTGCACTTTAAGGATCATGAACAGCTTGACTCACGATCATTCAAATCACTTCTCCATAGTTCCTAATATCATCTAAGCTTAGCTTAGAGGCAAATTTACGATTCGTTATCAAATTGAAGATTCCATTTCGCAGGAGTAAAATTGAAGTTTGATAGAAATTACTGAAGTGATCTCATTATGGGATTCAAATGTTATTATGGAGTATAGTTACTTAATGGCTTTAAGAGATTATGCAGCGATTTAGACTCAATTCAAACTCTATTGTCGCATTTTCGTTGGTGCTGGTCTCCAGTTTTGTTTTTCTGGTCATAAAATTTTACCAGACCGCGTTATCAGAAGCCACCTCTTATCATCAGCAGCTACAGTCAGAAATGGCAAAAACGGCCACTGCCAGCGTGACCAATTATTTCGAACATCTGGCCGACGACCTTCATCTGCTTTCACAGCTTGGTCTGGAGAATGTGGATATTTTACAATATTCCAATCAGTTAAGTTCAGAAGGGATAAGCTCCTGGTTCACTCTGGATGATGATTTCAGGATTGAAAAAGCAGGGGGGAAGGCACTGTCTGAATGGGTCGCCGAGGAACTCCACCTCATGTCCATTAATGTTTTCGATCCTGGTCAGATTCAGCAAAGTGAATCTCGAATATTATTCTCACCTGTATATCCTCAGAATCTGGATTCTGAGGACCCTCCCTATCATTTTCTAGTCATTTTTCTACCACCACGGACTCCTCATCCAGATTTCCCTTCGAAGCCTACCGTCAGGAACATGGGATTATTAATAAATTTTGATTGGTTGATGGAAAAATTTGTTAAACCCCTCAAACTGGGTGAAGATGATTTTGCCTGGGTCATGGATGACCAAGGCCGAGTCATATATCATCCCAGCCATGAGGAAATGCTACTGCATAATATCAGAGATATGCAGGAAGATTGCGTTGAATGTCATAGTTCCTTCAAAATACAGGAACGAATGATATATGAGGGATCTGGACGAGCAAAATATATCATCGAAGGGGAGCCTGAAAAAATAATGGCTTATGAACCCATCCAATATGAGGGCTTGAAATGGGTGTTGGCCATTTCTACCTACTCTCCCTCTGTAGCCCGGGATGTGCTGCGAAATTCCATTGCCATATTTATTCTGTCAGGTGTATTTCTGCTCCTTTTGATCATCACAGGTGGTTCACTGTATTATTTGAATATGAAACGTGTGTTGGCCGATCAGGCCAAGAAGCGGATTAGCGAGGTTCAGCGCATCCAGGAAAAACTGGACCAGGCAACCAAACTGGCTTCACTGGGAGAATTGATTGATTCAGTTGCACATGAAATTAACACACCGACGGGGATCATATCAGCTGTAGCGGATGGGATGATTCTCAATGAGAATCTTGGGGAAGAATCCCAGAATGAAATGCATATTATTAAGAAGCAGGTCCATAGAATAAAAGATTACACGAGACGCCTACTGGGATATTCCAGAGTCATGCCCTTCAGGCCAGAGCTGAATGATATCCTGGATCTTATAGCTGAATGTTTATTTTTGGTCGGCCCCCGATTAAAGACAAAACAAGTAGTGGTGGTTAACGAATTACCAGAAAGTTGGCCCGCCTTCACGTTTGACCGACCAAGGTTGGAGCAGGTTATCATCAATTTACTCAACAACGCCATAGATTTTGTAGGGTCGGATGGCAGAATTACCCTGCGCATAGAAAGCATACAGGAAGAATCCTCCATGGGACTGCAGACTTGGCATGTCATATCCCTGGAGGACAATGGTTCTGGAATTCCTGTTACAGATATCCCAAATATCTTTAAACCTTTTGTGAGCAACAAACCAGGAACTCAGGGGACTGGCCTGGGCTTATCCATCTCTAAATCCATCGTGGAAAGACACAGCGGTCGCCTCGAGGTACAGAGTACGCCGGGAGAGGGCGCAACATTCTTAATTTATTTACCAGCGGATAATTCATGAAACCCATAGGCCCACGCATACTCATTATTGATGACGAACAAGATTTTCTTGAAGCAACAGCTAACCTTTTGCGCCGTCTGGAATTCGAACCCATGACAACCAAAGATGTACATTATGCATTGGAGCTCATTGAAAGCCAGAATTTTGATCTCGTGCTATGTGATCTGCAAATGCCCGACCTTGATGGTCTGGAGATGTTAAAACGAATCCGCATGTATGCCAAAGATCTGCCTGTGGTCATCATCTCAGCCTATGGAACCATCGACAGGGCAGTTGCCTGCATCAAGGCTGGAGCATATGAATTTATTGAGAAACCCTTTGAGGCAGATCATCTCAAAGTGGTTATTGACAGAGCATTGGAATTTTCAAACCTGGTAGAAGAACGACAATCCCTTTTACAGCAACTCAAAGACAAATACAAATTTGAAAACATCATCAGTAAAAGTGATGTGATGCTAAAAATCTTCAAACTCATCGAAACTGTTGCTCCAACGGATGTCAATATCCTTATTACCGGTGAGAGCGGTACCGGAAAGGAACTCATTGCAAGAAGTATACATACGCGCAGTAAAAGGCAGGCCAAACCCTTTGTACCCATGAATTGCGGGGCACTTCCTGAAAATCTTTTTGAATCTGAGCTTTTTGGATATGAAAAAGGTGCCTTCACAGGTGCCGATCAAACAAAAATCGGCCTTTTCGAATATGCGAATACGGGAACCTTCTTCCTCGATGAAGTGTGTGAGATGGCTCATTCGCTGCAAACAAAATTTTTACGTGTGCTCCAAGAACGCGAATTGAGAAGATTGGGTGGTCATCTCCAGATACCAATAAACGTACGGATTATATCAGCTACCAATTGTTCCCCTGACAAAATTCTCGGTGAAGATAAATTGCGTGCAGATTTGTACTACCGACTCAATGTGATTCATATTCATATCCCACCTCTGCGAGAGCGAAAAGGCGACATCCGTCTGTTGGTAAACCATTTTGCCAAAAAGTCCATGGTCACAACGGGCAAAAAGAAACTCAAATTTTCAGCAGAGACACTTGCTCTTCTTGAAGCGTATAATTGGCCAGGAAATGTTCGTGAGCTGGAAAATGTAATTGAGCGCCTGGTTGCTCTGAGCGACGATACTGTGATCCAGAGTGCCCATCTTCCAGAGCAATTCCATTCTCTAGAGCCCCTCCAGGAAAATTTTGATGCCATGTCATTTAAGCAAGCCCGCACGCGTGAAATCGATAAGGTTGAGCAACGTTATCTGAAGTTCCTCCTGCGCAAGCACCAAGGAAATGTGACTCGTATCGCCGAAGAAGCAGAAATGACAAGGCGCAATACCTATCGATTGCTTCAAAAACATGGCATCGATCCTGAGGAGTGGCGACTGCTCTAATTCACCCTGTCATTTTTTAGTCACTGTGAAATAAAATTTCACACCATGATTTAAATCATTAAATAACATAAAGATATAGCACTTATTATGACGTTATTGGGCATAATATTGTCCCACTTATGGGAAAAACATACGAGCCTAAAAAGTGATATAAACACAATATATACAACACTATAAGATGCCTATGCTTATGACTGGCATGTAAATTGAGATATAAGGGGAAACTCGACACATTTATTTCAATTAAGCTGAGGTATATCATGGCAAAAAATCCCGCCGATTCATCATCCTCCCAGGTGATTGATTATTTAAAAGACCTGGACCAAAGAGTATCCAACCTGGAATCAGCTATGAAACCGTATATCAAAACCACGGAAGAGCGAAACCTTGGAGGTATTCAGGAGCGTGGTGATGGAAAACCAGATGCGTTTGAAATTCACATTGGTGAATACTGGTTTGCCTATGTAGGTATTGCCATCCTGGTTATTGCTTTTGTTTTTCTGCTAAGTATGCAATGGAGCAATTTACATCCTGTTCTACCCAGTCTTATGGGGACAGGAATTTGCGTGCTCATGATTGGTGCTGCTATTTATACCAAAACCTCTTTTAAATTTATCTCAATAAATCTTTGGGGTGCTGCCTTTGTGGTGAGCTTTATCTCAGTCCTGCGTTTATTCCATTTTGGAGAGCCGAGCTTAATGGCATCAGGGTACCTGGAGTATTTTTTGCTAACATTTCTCTGTCTGGGTCTCGTTGCCTTTGCTTATAGCAAAAAATCTCCCTATTTATATTCAATTTGCTTAACCCTGATGCTCCTTGCGGGATTGGTCATAAACATACCTGGCTGGACTTTAACCCTGAATGCCCTGGTTGCCCTGGGGATCGTCTTCTACTCCCGAGAGCTAGAAGACCCCATTACATTTATTTATGGCACCATCGCGGTCTATGCTGCCCATTTCATCTGGATGTTGGGCAATCCTCTCATGACAGGTGGATATGAGGTGGTGGCAAATCCAGCCTGGAACCAGATATATATCTTGATTTATGCCCTCATTTTCTCCCTGATCCTCATTATTCCAGACACAGATAAGATCGCCAGGAAGTATATAGTTGCCAATGCCATGGCTAATGGTGTGCTGGCGTTTGTGCTATTTAATTTGTCATTTATTCTAAACGATGTTCCCTCAACCATCTTGCCAAAAATCCTTTTCTTCGTTGTTTTCTTTGGTCTGGCTTTAGCCTTTTGGAAGCGCCTGGAGATCAATTTTTCAATGGTGCTCTTTACCCTGCTTGCTCACAGTACCATAAGTATCGGGTTTGTACAGACAATCGCTTCACCCGATATATATGTCATTCTCATCTGGCAGAGTTTACTGGTTTTGGCCAATGCGCTCTGGTTTAGTTCACAGTTCATTACCATATCAAATTTCCTGCTCTATATTGTCCTATTCCTGGCCTATACAGCGGCAAGTGGTTTTGCCGGGATCATCAGCGTGAGTTTTGGCTTTGTGGCCCTTTTTAGTGCAAGACTGATTCGGGCTTATGAAATTCGTCTTGGTTCATCCTATAATATTTTGATCAATTTTTATCTGGCGATCACTTTCGTGTCCCTTCCTTTTGCACTGTGGAAAGCTATCCCCCATGAATGGGTTGCCTTCCCCTGGTTGGGTGTGACACTGCTATACTATGGCCTCAGCGTGATGTTAAAAAGTCAAAGATATCGTTGGATGGGTCATTTGACTCTTATTGCAACGATTATCTATACCATTCTACTGGCAACCATGGGAATGGAGCCGGGACAACGAATTCTCACCTTCTTAGCCTTAGGAGTGGTTCTAGTTACCGTCTCTGGTGTGTACACACGCATCCGTAAACAAGGTTCTCTTAGACAGGAACCATTCAAAGATGTACAATAAAACGAAATCAAAACTTCTGAATTTGAGGGGAAGTCTGATGATTAATTGGATCAGCAAAATTCCTGAGCAGATCAAACGGTTAGCCATAGTTGTGACCATCATTATTACTGCATTTCTTATTGTTAGGCCCATGCTTATACCGGATGGATTTGGGGAGCAAGGTCATTTCCGAAGTGGTGCATTGAACGATGCGGCGGCTGTACCATTTAAATATGCCGGGAAAGCAAGCTGCAGTGAATGTCATGAGGATATGACGGAAATACTGGCAGCTGGATATCACAAAAAGTTAAGCTGTGAAGTTTGTCATGGACCTCTGGCCGGGCATATCGAAGACCCGGATGAAAATACACCCAGTTTTCCCAGAGAACGGACACTTTGCCCCGTATGTCATGAGTATCTCTCTTCGCGACCAACTGGATTTCCTCAAATAGTCAGCCAATCCCATAACTCATTGAAGCCCTGTATATCCTGTCATGAGCCCCACGATCCCGTACCCCCAGATGTGCCCAGCAATTGCTCCGCATGTCATGGTGAGATATCACGAAGCAAAGCTGTATCCCATCACACGGATATTGAATGTGAGTTTTGCCATGAAACACCGGAATTACACAAAACCTCACCGCGTCAATATCTTCCCAGTAAACCACAAAATCGCGAGTTTTGCGGTCAATGCCACACCAAGAATTCAAAGCATGATATCAATGCTCCCAGGATAGATCTTGCCACACATGAGATGCGCTATGATTGCTGGCAATGTCATTACCCACACCTACCGGAGGCAAGATGAAAAATATTATCACATCCAAAAGACGTGACGTCCTGAAATCCATGGCGGGGCTTGCCGCCAGTTTATTGGTCCCTAAAGTCGTGCGTGGAGAGAAAAGTGCGGCAAAGCCTTTTGACTGGGCTGATGACTCAATCCATTATGATCCACATGATCATAAATGGGGTATGGGAGTGGATATTAACAAATGTATTGGGTGCGGACGATGTTCAAACGCCTGTAAAATTGAAAATGATGTCCCCAAAGAACCCTTTTTCTTTCGTACCTGGGTCGAACGCTATCAGGTGCAGGAGAATGGAGAAACTATCATCGATTGTCCCAATGGTGCAGTGGATGGTTTTAAAAAAGAAACTGAAAGTGACGATGTCCTCCGCAGCTTCTTTGTCCCCAAATTATGTAACCATTGTGAAAATCCACCCTGTGTTCAAGTCTGCCCGGTTGGCGCAACTTACCAATCTGCTGATGGCGTGGTGTTGGTAGATGCCGATTATTGTTTAGGTTGCCGTTATTGCATCCAGGCTTGTCCCTATGGTGCCAGATTTTTGCATCCTGTGACGAGAACCGCTGAGAAATGCACCTTTTGCTATCACAGAATTGTTAGGGGAGAAGAGCCAGCCTGCGTGGAAGCCTGTCCTACACAAGCCAGAATATTTGGGGAGTTGGACCAGAAAGCAAGTCCCTTGCACCGATTTAAACGCATGAACCGGATTGGAGTTCTTAAACCGGCTTTGAATACAGAACCCAAGGTCTTCTATGCGAATCTGGATATGGAGGTTAAATGATTATGGAAGAAATAGTTCAACATTTAACACCGCTTCTTGATCAAGTCACAGGCTACATTTATCCGAACGAAATAGAGCTCCACTGGGGCTTGCTGGTTGTCATTTATCCATATCTAACGGGACTTGTAGCTGGTGCTTTCATCCTGGCATCACTGGTCAAAGTCTTTAATGTTTTAGAACTCCAGCCAACATATCGTCTGTCTCTGCTGACGGCTCTGGCATTTATCGTTATAGCACCACTGCCCTTACTGGCGCATTTGGGGCACCCGGAAAAATCTTTTGAAATTTTTCTGACTCCCAATGTGAACTCTGCAATGGCCATGTTCGGATTTGTTTATGCCTGGTATCTCATGGCGGTATTGCTACTGGAACTCTGGTTCGATTTTCGTCAGGATCTGGTTCTCATGGCCAACGAGAATAAAGGCTTAAAAAGAATATTTTATCGGACCCTTTCACTATTCTCCAAAGATGTTTCAGAAAAAGCAATTGCTTTTGATCACAAGGCAGTACGCGTCATAACCATAATAGGTATTCCATCTGCCTTTTTACTCCATGGGTATGTTGGTTTCCTTTTCGGGTCGATCAAGGCCAATCCCTGGTGGTCCAGCGTGTTGATTCCCATCGTATTTTTGTTCTCTGCCATTGTTTCCGGGGTGGCATTAATCATTCTGCTGTATATGATAATTACACCGCTTCGAAACAAAATTGTGGATATGGTGACTCTCGATAAGCTGGCGAGTTATTTATTCTATATCATGATTATCGACTTCTCTCTGGAAATATTGGATTTCATACATCGTGTCTATGAGTCTGAAGAATCCATAAAAATTTTGGCGTTATTGGTGCAAAACAAGCTTTTTTCAAGTTTGATCATTATGCAAGTGTTAATAGGAATGATAGTCCCACTCTTCACCATTGCTGGAGTCAAAGCATTTAAAGTTCCTGCTGATCTACGAAAATTGTTATACTTCATTTCGGCCATTCTGGTGCAAGTTGGAATTTTCTCAACCCGTTGGAATGTCGTTATTGGGGGGCAACTCTTCTCAAAAAGTTTCATGGGGCTCACAACATATAAGATGACGTTTCTTGGTCTGGAGGGTTTATTGGTTTCTATTGCCCTTCTAATAATGCCCTTCATCATTCTTTGGATGCTCATCAAAATATTAAACCCTTGGCGAGCGGAAGATGCTACTGCTGTTACTCAGAGTTCAACATCGTAGGATTTATGTCTAATAAAGGGCAGGGAAGGCTTACATGAAATACGGTCGAAGGGAGTTTATTAACACACTTTTAGGTGCAGGAGGTATAGGTGGACTGGCTTCCATTTTTTACCCAGTATTTCAGTTTTTGATACCACCCAAAGTGACTGAACCACAGGTTAGCTCACTAAAAGTTGGTGTAGTTGGAGACTTTCCGGTGAATAGTTCAAAAATTGTACGATTTGGCCGAACCCCGGTTATTCTCATACGTTCCGATAGAGATACATTCAAAGCCCTGGAAGCCACCTGCACCCATCTCGATTGTATCGTTCAATATAATCAGGCGAGAAAACAGATTATTTGTGCCTGTCATAATGGGGTTTATGATCTGACTGGAAAAAACATCTCTGGTCCACCTCCAAAACCGCTGGCAGTCTACTCTGTTTCCATAGTGGATAATCAGGTAATTATTTCTCAGGACAAGGGTTTGACATGAAACCGACACTGAAGCAAAGTATGTTTCGCTGGCTGGATGACCGGCTTGACCTGCAACCAATGGTCGACATGATGGATCATAAAAAGGTGCCCATCCACTCCCATACCATGTGGTATTATATGGGTGGTGTAACTCTCTTCCTTTTTATCGTACAGGTCTTTACTGGTATTCTGCTTTTGATGTATTACCGCCCCGGTGAAGAAAGCGCTTTTGAGAGTATGCAATATATCCTCACTGAGGTCAAATTTGGGTGGCTTTTTCGCAATGTTCATGCCTGGTCTGCCAACCTCATGGTGCTGTTTGCCTTCATCCATATGTTCAGTGTGGTGTTCACTAGAGCTTTCACTACACCGCGGGAACTCACCTGGATATCTGGGTTCATTTTATTACTACTTGCCATGTTTTTTGGTTTTAGTGGGTACTTGTTGCCCTGGAATGAACTGGCCTTTTTTGCGACGAAAGTGGGCACAGATATTGTGGGCGCTGTCCCATTTATTGGTGAACAGTTAAAAGTCATTATACGCGGAGGGGATGATGTAACCGGCGCAACTTTATCGAGATTTTTTGGTCTCCATGTTGCTATTCTTCCTGCTGTGACTTTTTTGATACTTAGCTTTCATCTGCTGTTGGTTCAGAGACAGGGGATAAGCGAACCTAGACATTTCAAAGCCTTGCCGGCTGAAAAAAAACGCTATATGTCTTTTTTCCCAGATTTTATCCTCAGAGATGCCCTTCTCTGGTTGATCATAAATATTATTGTGCTCTCTCTGGCGGTTTTCTATCCCTGGGAATTGGGTTTAAAAGCCGATGCCCTGGCCTCAGCGCCCATGGGTATTAAACCTGAATGGTACTTTATGTTCATGTTCCAGACCTTAAAAGTGATTCCTCCACATGTCTGGTTTATTGAGGGCGAGACATTTGGGATTCTGCTTTTTGGAGGTGCAGCCCTGTTATGGATGGCAGTTCCATTCGCCCGTTTTAGAGGGAAGCAAATTGTTGATTCAAAATGGATAACGATACTTGGTATAATCACTATTACCTACATGGTGGTCTTGACGATCATCGGATATTTATAAGCGAGCATGATATGAAGCGATCAATAACATTTAAGCAATGCCTTATAATTTTCGCCGGAATTGCCCTGCTGGGACCAGCTGACCTTTTAGCCGAATCACAAGTGAATACCTGCCTGGACTGTCATATGGAGAATGATATCATGCCCGGTGATTTCCACAAGGAAGATGTCCACCAGCATGCGGAAATCTCATGCGCCGGGTGCCACGGTGGAGATTCTCAGGCAGAAGATATGGATGAATCCATGTCACCAGATTCTGGATATATTGGCATTCCCTCGCGACAAGAAATGCCCGCTTTTTGTGGGAGGTGTCACAGTAAAATTGAATATATGAGGGTTTTCCAGCCCCGTATTCCCACGGATCAGGTAGATCAATATTATACCAGCACCCATGGCAAAAAACTACTCAGCGGTGATAAAAAGGTCGCCATGTGCAGTAGCTGCCACACAGCGCATGGTATCTTGCCAGCCAAAGACACTCGGTCCAGCGTCCATGCCTTCAATATTCCACAAACATGCAATCAGTGCCACGGGGATGCCGACCTGATGGCGTCCACATCGCATGGAACAGGACAGTATGAAGACTATGCTGCAAGCGTCCATGGAAAAGCCCTCATCGAGAGAAGTGATGCTGGATCTCCAGCGTGCAACGATTGTCATGGAAATCACGGAGCTGCTCCTCCAGGTGCAGAATCCATAAGTCATATTTGCGGATCCTGCCACCTGAATAACATGGAATACTTCAAAACTTCCGTCATGGGACAATTATCCGAATCAGTTGAATATCATAGCTGTGAGCAATGTCATGGGAATCATTTAATCTCTGCGCCCACTGATGAGTTATTAAATGTCAATGAGTCATCCCTATGTCTGGAGTGTCATAGCGATGGTGATGAGGGATATATGGCGGCAGAATCCATGTATATGCAGATTAGACAGACCGACAGCCTCTATCAATCTGCCCTGCTCCGTTTGAAAGATATTCAGATTAAAGGGATGAACGATGTGGACATCCAATACATACTTAAGGATTCGAGGCAGAACCTGATACAGCTCCGAACCATGGTCCACACATTCGATCCTATTCAAATCACCGAAAAGGCTGGAGAGGGAAAAGAATTGTCAGCTAAGGCTCTGGCATTGGCCAGTCTGGAAATAAGTGAATTTAATCAGCGTCGATTGGGCTTTGGTATCTCTACTCTGGCATTTGTCCTCCTCGCCTTAGCTGTTTTCCTGAAGATTAAACAGATTGATAAAAATAAAACGTCTTAATTAGATAGACATCAACCAGTGTGAAAGGAGATCCAATGCGACTCATTCCAAGCATAGTATTTTTATTGATGGGAAGTGTCATTTTTGCCCAGGATGCCAAACCAGAATTTATTGGTAATAAAAAATGTAAAATGTGTCACAATAAGGCTGAAAAGGGCGCCCAATATACCAAATGGGAAACAACAGGACACGCCAACACTTTCGATATATTGCTCACTGACGAGGCCAAAGCCATTGCAAAAAAGAGGGGATTGAAAACCACACCAGATGTTGCAGGAGAGTGTTTGCAGTGTCATGTGACAGGCTGGGGAACTCCTTCGGGTTACCAGCTCACTGTAGATGAAACGGACAAAAAGGCTGTTTCCAAAAACAATGCCCTGAAGTCGGTAGGCTGCGAATCCTGTCATGGAGCTGGTAGTTTATACAAGGGGAAAAAGGATATGCTTGCCATCCATGAGGGCACACTTGATGGTGCCACTCTCGGGTTGGTCAAACCTGATGAAAAAACCTGTCTGGGTTGTCATAATGACAAATCACCAACATTTAAACCATTTGATTTTAAGGATCGTTCTGCTAAGATTGCGCATAGGTATCCTTAATATTTATAATGGAACACTCCAGATGATAAAATCATTGATAGTCGGTTGTATTATGGGAATTGGTTTATTGCTTCCATCCCAGGATCTCATGGCTGCGGATGGGGATTCTTTCCCAGAAATTCCTGAAAATGTTTCTCTGGAATCCTTGAAGAATATCTTTCAGCCAGTAAATTTTCCCCATCGCGATCATGCACATATGTCAGCAATGGGGGAGGGCTGTGTTACCTGCCATCATTATGCTGCGGATGAGATTTATGACCCTTGTGCAGATTGCCATACCAATGACCCAGACGACCTGAATAATGGAATACCCTCCCTGAATGCTGCCTATCATCGCAAGTGTCTGAATTGCCATCGCGGATGGAGTGTGTCCAATGTTTGTGGTACCTGCCATGTCAAGCAGGGTGAGGAAAAACCTGTTGTACTCACCATTATTGATTCAACTAAATCGCGGATTAAATACCCTCGGGTTGTGCATTATGCAACTCCCAAGGCAGACGGTCCAAGGGTAAGTTATCGGCATGATCAACATGTTGAGATGTTTCGATTCAAGTGCGTAACCTGCCACACAAACGAACGTTGTGCAACCTGCCATGGGGCGCAGGAGGTACCGGAGATACTTACAGGAAGCTCTGAGATTCATCATTTCCCCTGCAGCAAATGTCATGATGTGAATGCGGTTCCAGGCTGCGAAAAATGTCATCGGGAGAAGGCTTCGGAAGGGTTTACCCACGCTCTCACCACCTTCCCCCTGAAGTCCTTTCACGCTACTCGTAGTTGTACAGACTGTCATGATGCGAATACTTCAGTTAAAAAACTCGACAAGACATGCACAAAATGCCATGAAAATTTTGAACTAGGTAGTTTTGATCATGAAGCGACGGGTTTGGTTCTGGAATTAGGTCATGAAGAATTTGAATGTTACGAATGTCACCTGGATGAGGATTTTAGCAAACCACCAGCTTGTTATGAATGCCATGAAGATGATCTGAAGTATCCTGAGGATTTACCGGGAACTCGCTTGGACTAGCAAAGAAAATTCAGATTCAATCCAGGTAAAAATCTAGTTAAGGCTGTCTCACAATAAGAGATGGCCTTTTTCCTTTTAGCCACGGATTCACACCCGTCTCTGCTCGTTGAGCTACGCCGGGCAGGCGGATTTTCACAGATTTGGGTAAAACCCATTTTAAAAACTATTTTCTATCCCTAAAAGGCTAAATCAACTCACTATAGACGGGTAAATGACTCTTTCCTGGTCCCCTCAAACCAGGCAAACCAAATGCAGGTCTGGTATCCATTCATCTAGATTAATGGGAAAGCGTTTGGACTGGTGTTGATCATAAGCTATAAATCTAGCTTTAGAGGATAATGAACATTTCACATATACTATAGTGTTAACAGTAAAATATGCATGATTATACCATTATACCATTATACCATTATACCTCTAGACCTCTTTCGAATAACAAAAAAGAGGCCACCCTTTTGGGACAGCCTCTTCTTTCTATAAATTATGGCAGGCATAGCACAGATTTTCCTTGGGGAGTCTCAAAAAGTGTTGGTTCTCCTCACTTCCCTCATACACAACAGCATCAATCCCCAGCGAACCATGGATATAATGGCAGGTGTGGCACTGGATTTCATTGGCTGGTGATAAGGGTAGCTTTATATCGTACTGCTTCTGTGTCTTCTCGTATTGCTTGATCGTTGCCTTTTTTGAGGTCGTGATATTCTTTCCATAATGGTTTTGCTCATGGGTATGAAGGGCATGACACTTATTGCAGGTTGATTTCATGTCAGCGTGCATTTCTGAGGCAATTAATGGGTGATCTGAAGCCGTAGGTTGGCGAGCATGACAGTGGAGACAAACCGTACTATTTACACTACCGTCTTCTTGAAGTTGCTGGTGAGGATTAATTTTGACATAGTTATCTTTTGAGTGACAATTATAACAAAATTCCAATTCCCTGCGGTATGGTCCGCCTCTCAAAAAGGCACGATTTGATCTGGTTTGTTTTTTACTGCTTTTGTGGCAAGTGAAACAAGTCATCTCAGAGTTATTAGAAAGGGGGAAATCCTCAGGGACTGACATTTGAGGACTCTCTGGGTTCAGATTAAACATGGGGTGAATTATAGCATTTATTGCATCGGTAGAATGACATTCACCACAGTCCCATTCTTGACTGAGTCCGGCGGAGTGTGGATTGGATTTGTCTGGATAGGTAGTCTTCAATTGCGCAATAGCAGATGATAAACTGATTAGCAAAATTAACATTAAATGGAAGATCATCTGAATACGCAAACTCAATCTCCTGTCTGGCAAGTTTTACCACTATTGTTATTGCTGCGAAGGTTCCAACGAGGAAATATACATTGGCACAATAGTTTTACAACTTGGATTATATACCTTCCATCCGTCTTTGCGAAGCTTGAACGAAGTGAAAGCTGCGGCAATCACCAAATCCTTGGCCTATCTGAAGTCTGAGATTGCGTCGTTCTGCTCGCAAAGACGAGTTGAACTTGGACATTGAGGTTCTGGAAATGTCCGGGAGCAAGCACAACACCTCCGGCTTCGAGCACCTCAGCAGCCGGTGATAAGGACAATGAGGTGTCACGCTATCGAAGTGCGTCCGAATGATAAAAGGTTAATTCCCTACATGTCTTTGCGAGAAGATCGCAGACCGATGTGGCGATCTCGATCCATCCGCTATCCAAGAGGTCGGAGATTGCTTCGTCGCTGCGCTTCTCGCAAAGACGAATGGGAATAAGGCTGGTGATGGACCGTTTGTGCGTAAAAAAAAGCAGCTAATCCAAGATCAGCTGCTTCTTATAAGTCATGTAAAATATGCTTAAGTGAAAATGATGGATGCTCCAGCTGAGCGTTCGTAGAATTCACCTACTGTCAACACAGATGAAACCTGATCACAGAGATCATCTTTGGTCAACTTGAACATGTCCATAGCCAGTTTACAGGCGAAGACTTCACCACCAGCATCTGTGAACATTTCCAGGAACTCGGGAATGGTGGGAATGTCCAGATTTTCCATTTCATTTTTCATCATCCAGGTTGCAAAATTGGAGACACCTGGAATGGCTCCAAGGAGGGTAGGGAAGGGCATGGTAATAGGCATTTTTAACATGGGCATAGCCATATTCATGGCTGGATTACCCACGGTTGCTACTTTCAGTGAATTCTGGGTTTTCTTGATCAGAGCACCCAGTCCAAAGAAGGTGAAAAAGATAGAGGCTTCCATGCCTTCCATACGGGCACCATTTCCCATCACAAGAGCTGGATACACATCTACCAGAGAACCCTTGGAGACGATTAGCGATACTTTTTTGATTGGTTCAGGTTGTTCACTCATTATGATTCTCCTTTAGATACAGCCCTGGGGTTTTCCCAGACCTGCGATTTTTGCGGCCTTTTTCGCTGGACCGCCAGGAAAAAGGGCATAGAGTTCCTTGGTAGGAACAACATTCAATTTATTCATTTTGCGAATTGAGGGAGCCGTGCCGTTTTCTTCAAATTCTTTGCGCATGAAGTTGAGGACTTCCACATGACGATCTGTTAAGGGGTCAATCCCTTCCTCCTTGGCAATAGCTGCTGCCAGGTCAAGGTTCCATATCTTGTGGTCGGTGAGGAATCCTTCTGCATCAACATCAACAGTGATTCCAGCAAGTTCTTTGGTTGTCATTTTATTTTTCTCCTTTAATGATATTAGATTCTTGATTTGAGATATTTTTCATAAATGCGATGATAAACCCAAGACCCCGTTTCATCTCAGGGGTGTTGAGCTCTTTCATAGCCTGCCAGAGTGAGACTTCCTGAATATCATCAGTATTCATTTTAGAAAAGATGGTGATTGCGTTTTTGATTGAACCCATCATCTCAGGCTGGGTAATGGATTTGAGTGCTTCCAGTATAGGTACAATATTATCGGCAAGCAGTTTGACATCTTCACGAGAAAAATGCTCAACCACATTATCGCTGATATGGACTGCCTCGCTGGCGAATTCGAAATACTTCGCTCGATCCAGTTTGTCCAGGGTGTCCAGGGTATCACCAAAGAGCTCTTTACCAATTGGTTTGAAATCTTCAAAGAAATCCAGAGCGCTTTCAAGCTTGGCTATCACCTCGGTAATGTTGTTGGTGTTCCTGAGGATGAGTTTGACCAGATGTAGAAAGTCACCGGTTCTTACGAAGGGTGCAATATCTTCAAATTCTTCAATGGCTCCTGCAAATAAGTCTTTGGCAACTCTGGTAAGATCTTCTTTGAGATCTTCCATTTCCTGGCGTTGCTTTCTGACCAGGGCCAATTCGGCTGTTATGCCATCCAGGGTAGTCTGGATTTCAGCGAGTTGTCCAGAAATGTCACTGCCACTCATGTCAGGCTCGCTTTCCGGCCATCAACATATGCGATTCTATGGGGAGTTCGGCTCCCTTCAGAAGCAGATTCCAGTACATCCAGCGAAACATCATTTTGCCATAGTGATTCATGCGGGTTTCTTCCAGAAGGGAAAAGGGACCAACACCAGGTAGGGGAAACTTGCCCGGCAGCGGTTCAGTCTCATAGTTGAAATCGATGAGAATTCCCTTTCCAAATCCAGATTCAATATAGCAGTTGGCATGTCCATCAAACTTACCCTTCAAAGGTCTGCCATCGATATAGCTCAGCAGGTTGTCCTGGAGGATATCTGCCTGGAAGTGGGCAACTGATCCCGCTTTGGAACTGGGCAGATTTGTGGCATCGCCAATCACAAAAATATTGTCATTTGCTAGTGATTGAAGTGTGAATTTATCGGTGGGGATAAAATTCAACTCATCCCCCAAACCTGATCTGGCAATTAGATCATCGCCCATGTTGGTGGGGATAGTCACCAGCAGGTCATAATCAATAGTGGTTTCATCCCAGGCCACAAGTTTGTTGTTTTCCCAATCAACACGACCTGTACTGAATTCTGGCGTGAGACTGATATTCTTCTTATTGAGAAATTCTCCAAAAACCTTGGATGCCTTGGGTTTTGTGAAAGCACCAGGCAGGGGTGTCACAAACTCAATATCCACCTTGTCGCGGATACCCTGTTCGGTAAACCACCAGTCTGCCAGAAAGACGAATTCCAGAGGCGCTACAGGACATTTAATGGGCATCTCAACAATATTGAGAACCATTTTCCCACCTTCCCAGTATTTGAGAAACTGTTGGAGGGCAACAGCGCCTTCTACGGTATAAAAGTCGAATATATTTTTATGCCAGCCACCTTCATGCATGCCCTCGGTTTCAGCGGGATTAATCTTGGTGCCTGTTGCTACCAGGAGAATGTCATAGGACAAAACTTTGCCACCATCAAGGATAACCTGGTTCTTACCGGCCTCAATGAGGTCAATTTTTGAGAAAATCACATTGACACCTGGAGGGAAGAAATCCCTTTTGGGTTTGATGACATCACGCCGGTTGTAGATTCCAAATGGAATAAAGAGAAACCCCGGTTGGTAATAATGGGTTTCATATTGGTCAACAATTGTGATATCCCACTCTTCCTTATCGAGAACGGATTCCATTTTATTAAGCATCATGGTGCCGGCTGTGCCAGCTCCAAGGATTAGTAGTTTCTTCATGTTTTTTGCTCCAGGGTAGGTGAGAATGAGCACATGACATGAGGTTCCTTAATACAAGGACTGTACAAAGGTTCCCTCAGTCTTGTGTCATGGTTGTCTTCATAAATATTCAGTATCATAAGATGCTGAATATTATTAACAAATGTTGTACCAAACTACTGTATGTATCAAAAAGGTTGTTAGTCCTAAAGTAATGAAATCTATAGATTTGCATTGTCAAGTTCACCTGCCAGGCAGCATGAAAATGGAAAGACAATTGGGCTGAATTATGGTGTATATCACAATTCAGCATGAACCTATAAGTGGAATATTATTAATTAGAAACCATTAGTATCATGGCTGCCATTTGGTCCCAAATTAAACGAAGGATCAATATTGGTTGCTCATCGCAAGAGTTGGTTTTGGCATATGCACCCACCAGTTAGAATGAGTCATTCTCTACAAAGATTAAAAGATTTTCATGTTCTTTGGATTTTAAGTTGTTTGAGCTAATCCTGCTTTATGATGATGAATTACTTTGTATTAACAGTCCGGCACCGCCATAAAGCAAAAGTGCAACTCCTAACCCAATTGCATACCCCCAGCTAATCACCAGAAGTATGGTGAGCGTTGAGCCCAGTACGGAAGCTGCGCCATTCACTGCAAAGCCCCAGTCCACCAACGGTCCAACATGTCTGACGCCCTTGGGAAAGGGCATCCCCATGAAGAAACCCAGGGGACTTACCAGAACCACGGTCGCGAGGATTCGTATGACTTGTCCAAAATCGCCAAACAGGTAAACAATGTATCTGAAGAGGACTATATCGAGGAAAAGCCATGATATGATTGCGACAAAAACTATTTTGGATTCAAAGGTGGAGGAGTAGCGACTCCCAATGCCTGAGCTGATCAACAGGGTCATGAGAATTGCTGCCACACTATAAACTGAAGGTCCAACCAACAGAGTAAATTGCTGCATAAGAATCAGCTCAACAGCCATATAGGCGAATCCAATCAGGGCAAAGTAGGCGTAGTTATTAAGGGACAAACTGGGTCCGCTTTTCAGGTAGGGGATGAGCGTGAGAGGGAAGATAAACACCAGGATCACCAGAATGATAATTACAACAATCAATTTTGTCAGGGGAAAACCTCTGAATTCATAGGGAAGCAATCTATCCTCTCCACCAAAACTCAAATTCTTCCATAGTCCCATTTGAGCTGCAAAGGGGCGGTTATCATTGTTAGGAGAAATATCAATGGATAGAGAATCAGCAACTTCCTCCCAACCCAGATCCACAATTTTCTGGTAAATATTGTCCTTGAGTGAATCTACAGCTGGATAGACAAGATGAACATCATCATAGTTCTCTTTAGTGATATCACGTAAAGCGATCTGCAAAAAATCAGTCTCCAGGGGTCTTTTTGACATCAGGAGAACCTTTCGACGCATGTTGGGTAAATTGTATACGGCAATATGGGATTTAGGCTGCTTGACCCCCAGATTGTCCAGAGCGATGAGTGCTTCACTTGCCAGTCGAGGCATATAGAACTGATGCTCCATCATGAGATATCCTGAATCAGAGAGCGCCGTCCAGTAATCCTGAAAAGCTTCTGTTGTAAAAAGGTAATTCTCAGCCAGAGCAAAGGATCCAGATGCCAGGGCTGCGAAGGTATTGGAGCTCAATGAATAAATCACATCAAAACGAGAAGTATGCCGACGAATAAATGCTCTGGCATCTTCAGAAACCACGATGACTCGTGGATCTTGATAGAAGTGACTGGTGAACTCTGGTAAAGTCACCAGGTCAGAGGTGAGCGTATCTGTATAAGCACTCAAATATCCCTGAGGGTCTCCTTCAGTTAGCATTTTATTAAACCAGGGATTGACCTCCACCGCATGAACTTCGGTAGCTCCTTCAGCCAGAGCCTGAAGTACATCGGCACCACCACCAGCACCAAGTGATAGAAATCTGCAGGAATCAAACTGCCGAATCAAATCACCTGCAGGTATTCCCCACAGATCTTCTGACCCGCTATCGGATAAAGCATAATCTCCATCAAAGCCATAGACAGGCGTATTGGCTGCATTGTCAATCACCATACCTCTGGCTTCATCCCCTGGATAGGCAAACATCTTAATCTGCGCCATGGCATCCCAATGCTGATAGATACTGGGAAAACGCTCAGGTTTGGATGACTTGAGCAGATCTGACCCATAATATCCAGCTCCAATAGAAATGAGTATCAATAGACCAGGTATGAGTTTTAAGAGTCTTTCACTAAAAAGCATTGCTGCAAGGAAGATGGGAATACTGATGAGAAAGGTTGCCACAGGGGTACCAAAAAGATTCATACATATAATGGCTCCCACAACGCCCAAGCCGGCACCGATAAGGTCGGCCATATACAGCTCTGAGATTTGGCTGTGAAAACGTTTAAAAAGAATAGCCAAAGCGATACCACAGAAATAAAAACTGGAGCTGAGGATGAAAATGACCAGACCGAGTTTTCCCAGCATGGCCAGACTGCTTGTCAGGGCTGAGAAACTCATTCCCAGACGATAAACCAGGGGAGGACCGATGAAGATCATAACCCCACCCAGAAGCAGACTATTTCTCATGCTGCTCATCGTGTCAACTTTGGGGATAATGCGGAGAGTCAGGGCACCCAGACCCAGTCCCAGTATGGCCAGAGAGAGTACCAGAAACGCGAAGGTATAAAAAAACTCTGCTGCCAGAATGCGGGTCCAGATTAACTCCAGTGACAGGAGTGAAAATGATAATAGTGCGATTGTGTAGGCTTGTTTGCGATCCATGTTCCCCTCAGAAGTAAAATTTTACACTGCAGTCATGACGGAGGTTTATTGCGGCTATTCTCCCAGGACTGATTGTTGAATTAATATATGAGGAAGGACCAATTAAAAATTGTCACTTCGCCGAGTGGTATTTTTCCTCTGTAGAGTATCTCTGAAAAGGTATGGATGGGGTTACTATAGCGGTAAAATCAGAGAGAAAACCATTGAGAGAGAAGAGACAGCTCAAAAAATCACCTATTGGACCCAAATAAATTCGAGGCAGTCGTCCCACCAACTTTCTGTTCCCTCTTTATATATAATGGCATCTATAGTACATTTTGCCGGGGCGAGAGCTGTTGTTATTTCAACCTTTTTGTATCTTATATCCATCTCAATCCAAAATAGTTCAATATTTTTTTCTGCTAGATTGGCCACTGCAGATGCTGCCGCCAGTGCAAACACCAAATCTTTTTCGCCTTGAGTTCGCCGTGCTGTTACCTTGATTTTTAAGACACGACCTGATTTAGGATGTTCGAAGACATCCACACTGACCAGTTCAGGTCCAAGACGATTTATCCTGAAGTATTGAGCAATGGATCGTGGAATATTTGCGTCTGAAATTTGCGCTGAAAGAAGCAGCGGAAATAAAACGGTGCAGTAGAGTAGGGCGCGGAAATATATATTTGGATTCCTCAGTTACTCCTGATAGCCAAATCTACCCGAAGTTCATGCGACTATTCTACGGAAACTGCAGGCAGTCTTCCCACCATTTTTCGGTTTCGCAGTTTCCAAAAATAAGAGCATCTATGGTACAATTGGCAGGTGCCAGAGCCATAGTTGTCTCCGACCCCTTAAAATTAATATCCATTTCTACCCATATTAATTCTATAGGACGGTCTGCCATATTTGCAATCGCAGCTGCAGCGGCAAATGCAAAGGCCAGGTCTTTGCCACTATTGTTACGGGTTGCCACAATCTTCAATTTTATGGTGCGTCCAGATTGGTGGTGGTTGAACACCTCAGCCGAAACGAGTTCTGGACCCTTGCGGTTCATTTGAAAGTATTTCTCTATGCTGGATGGGATTTTTACATCTGGAATTTGGGCTTCTACAAGTGCTGGAAAAAGGAAAAGCATGAAGAGAACAAAGAGTAAATATCGTGAATTCATTATAGAGTGCCCCCTAGCACTTACGGCTCATGAATACAAATGGTCTATAAGTTTACACATGGGGGCTGGTAAATTGCAAATCAATTATTATGGCAAGACGCATTGCAGATGAATTAATAATTGCATATCTTACTCTAAATATCAAGGAGTACTCCATTGCAAGTGTTAGTCTGGGAAGATCGATTCAGTGTGGGCATTCGGGAATTCGATCAACACCACAAAATTTTGTTTGAAATGATCAATTCACTCATTTTTGCCCAAGAGGACAATAGTAATCCTGATGTCATCAAAACCACGTTGGAGCAACTGCGCAGTTACACCATCTTCCATTTTGTCGCAGAAGAAGCCATGATGAAGCATTTTAAATTCGATGGTCTGGATGAGCATATTGTTGAGCATGAAGCACTTCTTCAACAGGTTCTCAAATATCAGGAAATAATTGCCGCCAATGATGGTGTGACCATAGACGAGGTCCTTGAATTTCTTGCAGGATGGTTGTTGGATCATACCCTTGGGCTGGATCAGCTCTATGGACCCTACCTCACCCGATTTACTGAATAAACAGGGATTTCTCCATCCGGTTGAATGATAATTACTGGTTTCATTGAAAAGATTTCATAATAGCGTTTGGGCAGAATAGAATGAACGATACTCAGAAGACACCCAAGAGAGTAAAACAAGAACATCATATTGCTGATCTCATTACCAAGGCCGATCAATTTCGTTTAGCCAATGATTTTAGGCAATGTCGAGAATATGCTTCGTTGGCTCGAGATTTAGCTGAGCAAATTCAGAGCAAACGACACATTGTTGAAATAGAGAATCTGCTGGGTCTATACAATTTTACCATTGATGACTACAATCAAGCTATCTCCCACTATGAGCAAGCTATTTTGGTTTCAAATGAAATTGGAGATAGTGCACTTGGTGCAAATGCCATGAATAATCTCGGTCAGATATTCTTTACCATGGACGACCTGGAGCGAGCATTTCAGCAACACAGCGAAGCCGTTCGCATCGATCCCGGAAATTATAGATCTCTCAATAATCTCGCGGGAGTTTTGGCAACTCTGGAACGATATGATGAAGCCGAGAAACTTTTTCTGGAAGCCTATGAGATTGCCGTAGAGAAAAATTCTACCAACAGCCAGGTCATTTGTCTCGGCAATTTAGGTGAACTATCTACAGACCGAGGCGACAATGAATCAGCCATTCGCTATTTGGATCGAGCCTCTCTGCAGTTTGATCAAATGGAAGATTCTGTACTAAAAGGAAATATATGTTTTCAGTTTGCCAGCATCTTGATTGGTTCTAATGACCTGGAGCAAGCTCGAAAATACATTGATCGAGGCATGGAGATAGCCAAGATCTTCGGCAATAGCATGCTCAGCCTGGTACAATACGAAGTGCTTCAAAAAATTTCTGTGAAACAGGAAGATTTTGAGCTGGCTTACAAGTATGCACAGAAGGAAAATGAACTCCGCAAAAAAATATCTACCGAAGAAATAAAAGAAAAGATAGCACATCTCTCCTTGGTACACTCGGCAGAGCAGCAAAGTCTCAAAAATCATCAGCTCATGGAGAAATCAGCACGGCTTGCCTCCATCGGTGTCATGGCTGCCGGGATTACACACGAAATTAACCAACCGTTGAATGCCATATCTGTGAGTGCAAATTCTGTTCTCTACTGGCATCGAAACAACCCAGATCAACTCCCTCTGTTTTTCGTCGAAGAGATGGAACAGATTTCAAAGAGTGTTGACCGAATTGACAAAATCATCAAACATATGAGATCCGTCTGGGCTCATCCCAATAATGCCCAAAAGGATTTGATCAGAGTCAGTGAGGCCATAGAAGGTGCTTTATCTCTGGTGAACAGGCAGATCAATGCGCATGGAATATTTTTGGAGACAGACATTGATCTTGGTGATGTAACTGTTCTGGCATCCAAAATTGATCTTGAACAGATGATACTAAATCTGGTTGTCAACG
>JADHUM010000061.1 GCA_016784545.1 Candidatus Neomarinimicrobiota bacterium | reverse complement strand
AATAACAAGAATAAATACAACTTATCTAGTTTATTATCAAAAGGTTACGCATGATCTGTCTAGTCGCGGGATCGAAACCCTAACTAAGTATCCTCTATTGGACCCCCGTTTTCACACAGCCTCTTAATTCGGGTGCTTTTGTATAAAGCAGATTTTCCGTAATCTGATTCTAGAGTGGCCAGATAGTGGGAATGAGGATGACGCCTATTATCCCCAGAATGATATGCAAGGGAATGCCAGCGCGCATAAAATCCATATATCGATAGCCACCAGGTGAAAACACCATGGTGTTCGTCTGATACCCGTTGGGGGTCATAAATGACAAAGAAGCTGCAAACATAATAGTCATGATGAAGGGCATTGGGTCCAACCCAAGAACCCCGGCAGACTTGATGGCCAGAGGGGTCATAATGATGGCTGTTGCAGTATGGGATAGGAAGGAAGTCATGAGCATGGTAATAAAAAATAGAATTCCAATCAGTCCAATATCTCCAAATTCAGTGCTGGCG
Source organism: Candidatus Neomarinimicrobiota bacterium (assembly GCA_016784545.1). NCBI lineage: Bacteria > Pseudomonadati > Fidelibacterota > Fidelibacterota bacterium. The sequence continues at coordinate 25,236 of JADHUM010000061.1, read as the reverse complement.
TAGGTTATCACGCCACCAATTCGCTCTGATAGATGAATGGTTTCCATGGCATCACCTAAGGGTATAAGAGCTGCAATTAGAAATATTACTGTCCAATTTATAGATTTATATGCTTCTTGCGATGGCACAATCCCAGTTGCCATCACAAGAATGGCACCAAGCAGTGATGCCTCCATAATAGACAGGATATTAAGAGCAGCAACACCAACGACGATTGGGATGATGGCTACTGCCAACCACCAATACTTAATTTTATGAAGCTTTGTGTCCAACTCGTCCAAAATGATAAAATTCGGATCTGTATTTAAAGCTGCCATTCTGGTTCGTGAACCAAAAATAAGGAGGGTATCAAAATTCTGCAATTTAACATGAGCCACTTTTGTCCTCATGATTTCACGATAACGACGCAGAGCCAGGACAAACAAGCCATAACGGCGTCGAAAGTCAATTTCCATGAGGGATGAGCCTGCCAGACTGGAATTAGGTGATATCATGGCTTCGAGGAGAATATTCTCGTTATCTGCCAATTCATTGTCATTCATCTTGATATCTGTAAGGAGTAGGACTTTTTGCTCTGCGCGAAATAGTTGAAGTTTATCCACAGAACACTGGACCAGGAGGATATCATCTTCTTTGAGGATAATATTTCGCATATTTGTTGTGATATGATTCCCATGGCGGATGATTTCCAGCACAGTCAACTCATAGGTTTGTCCCAGATTTAAATCAATAAACTTCCGACCATTTAAGGGAGAATCTACGGGTATTTTAACTTCGGTGAGATAGGTGCCCAGATGGTATTTATTTGTGAGACCAGAGATAGGTACCCGTGAGGGTAAAATCCATTTCTGCGCAATAAGAATATAGCCAAGTGTAGCTACAACCAGGATGATACCCAGTTTACTCAACTCAAAAACACCAATATGAAACCCAGCTTCAAAGGCAATATCATTGACAATCAGATTGGTTGAAGTTCCAATTACTGTACAGGTTCCACCAACGATGGCAGCAAATGATAGGGGCATCATGATTTTAGAAGCACTGATTTTTAAACGATGTGATAAATCACTAGCTACAGGGATGAGGATGGCCACTGTTGCCGTATTATTGATAAAAGCTGAAAATATGCTAACTGAAAGTAGGAATAATGTACTTACCAACCAATTCCTGCCATGCCCATTATTTTCCAGCCAAATAGTAAAAACACGGATGAATCCAGTTTTGGTAAAGGCATGACTCAAAATAAACATGGCACCTATTGTAATTACCGCCTTATTTGAAAACCCGCTAATGGCCTGATGTTTATCGATGAGACCTGAGAGCAATAGTGCTGCTAGCACCAAAAGAGAAGTGACCTCTATGGGATACCATTCGCGGATAAAGGCGATTACGGATACGATGAGTATCATAAAGAAGATGATCGTCTGAGTATCTGGCATGGCTTCATTTTAGGGCATCCCAAGGGGAATGCAAATGGAAGGTTTTATTAAAAAGAAAAAAATATTACGAGTTGTTGAGTGTTGATTCTCTGTCATATATGTATATTTTACGTCATTATGGCAGAATTTAAACTAATTACTGATTATTCACCAAGCGGTGATCAACCTGAGGCAATCGAAGAACTTGTAGGTGGAATAAAATCCGGTGCGCCCTTCCAAACCTTATTGGGTGTCACAGGTAGTGGCAAAACCTATACCGTTGCAAATGTGATTCAAGCAGTTCAAAAACCCACACTCATCGTTTCTCACAACAAAACCCTGGCAGCGCAATTGTATGGGGAGTTCAAATCTTTTTTTCCTGAGAACGCGGTGGAGTATTTCATATCGTACTATGACTATTACCAACCCGAAGCTTATTTACCAGTGACAGATACGTTTATCGAGAAAGATATGTCGATGAATGAGGAGATAGACAAGTTGCGGCTGAAGGCAACCAGTGCTCTGCTCTCTCGTAAAGATGTGATTGTAGTGGCATCTGTGTCTTGTATATATGGTTTAGGCGATCCACAGGAGTATAAAAAGTCTCTTGTAATCATTAATAAGGGTCAGAGCTACAATCAACGCGATCTCATGCGCAAATTGGTTGATATCTATTATGAGCGTAATGATGTTAATTTTATGCGTGGCAAATTCAGGGTGAGAGGAGATGTCCTCGAGATCTTCCCAGCCTACAATGAAAATGCGATTCGGATAGAGTTTTGGGGCAATCAGGTCACAGATATTATGACCATTGATCCCCTTACCGGTGAAGTGGTTTCAGAAGATGATGTCTGTGTTGTATATCCAGCCAGGCATTTTGTTACCTCTGACGAGCATATCAGCAAAGCTTTGCATCATATTGAAGAGGAACTCAAGGAGCAGGTGCAAGAATTTCGCATAAATAACCAGTTACTTGAAGCACAGCGCATTGAACAACGCACCAAATTCGATATGGAAATGCTAAGAGAAGTAGGGCATTGTTCCGGCATTGAGAATTATAGCCGCCACCTCACGGATCGCAAACCTGGTGAAAGACCCTTTACCTTACTGGACTTTTTTCCTGATGATTTTCTCATGATAATTGATGAGTCGCATGTGACGCTGCCTCAATTCCGAGGGATGTACAATGGAGACTATTCACGAAAACGGAATTTGGTGGACTATGGGTTCCGCCTCCCATCGGCACTTGATAACAGACCCCTGAAGATTAACGAATTTGAAGATTCTATGAATCAGGTCATTTTTACAACGGCTACCCCATCTGATTATGAGTTGGAAAAATCGGATGGGGTGGTGATCGAACAGGTGATTCGGCCCACGGGTCTGCTGGATCCTGTCATCGATTTGCGATCCAGTGAGGGTCAGATTGACGATCTCATGGAGGAAATCAATAAGCGAGTTGAAAAAAAAGAGCGCGTTCTGGTGGTCACACTCACCAAACGCATGTCTGAGGATTTGACGGACTATCTCACCAACTATCATTTGCGTGTTCGATATCTCCATTCTGAGATTGACAGCATTAAGCGTATATCTATTCTCAGAGATTTACGTCTTGGAGAATTTGATGTTCTGGTGGGTATTAACCTTTTAAGAGAAGGTCTGGACCTGCCAGAAGTATCTCTGGTCGCCATTATTGATGCAGATAAAGAAGGATTTCTCCGCAGTAAAACATCGCTGATGCAGATAGCCGGGCGAGCAGCTCGACATGCCAATGGAAAAGTCATCCTGTATGCAGATAAACTAACAGCCAGTATGCAGTACTTGATCGATACCACCCAACAACGGCGAGAAAGACAAATAGCCTACAATAAAGAACACGGCATTGTCCCAATTACCATATATAAGACAAAAGAAGAAATAATGGGGATTACCGGGGTTGCAGACGCCATGCATAGCAAGGAAGAGGCCATTCGAGAAAGCCTGAAAAAATATGATACTGATTACATTACAGGTGAGCTGCTTGATACAATGAGACAGGATATGCTAAGAGCCGCGGAAAGTCTGGATTTTGAAAAAGCGGCCATGATCCGTGATGAGATTAAAAAGGTTGAAAATGAGATGAAACGATAAAAGTATGAGCAGTTCTATGTATTTTGAAAATAATCGTACTGACACTTTACAGCGGAAATTTGGAATCCTGGGACAATCTGCTGGGGTGCAATCCATGTTGGAAACCATTGAGCAGGTCGCGCCAACAGATATTTCTGTCTTGATTGCAGGTGAAAGTGGATCCGGTAAGGAACTCGTCGCCTCTGCACTTCACAAGCATTCCAGACGGGCACATAAACCCTTTGTCATTGTAAACTGTGGAGCCATCCCAGCCGGGATCATCGAAAGTGAGCTATTTGGCCACAAGAAGGGCGCTTTCACCGGGGCTCAGAGTGATAGGAAGGGCTATTTCCAGGCTGCTGATGGGGGAACTATCTTTCTGGATGAAATTGGAGAAACACCCCTTGAGACTCAGGTAAAATTGTTACGAGTCCTCGAGCAGGGTGAATTCCTGCCTGTGGGTTCATCAGCATCAATGAGAGTCGATGTGCGCATTGTGGCTGCTTCAAATCGCAACCTTGAAAAAGAGGTTGACTCCGGTTCATTTCGGAAAGATTTGTTCTACAGGTTGAAGGCAATTACTATTACAGTACCATCATTAAGAGACAGGCGTGATGATATACCAATTCTCGCTAATAAATTTGCAGCTGATTGCGCCATTCGAAATCAAATTTTATTTAAAGGCTTCTCAGACGGTGCCTTAAAGGTGATGAGTCAACATCGCTGGCCAGGCAATATTCGTGAATTAAAGAATTTTATTGAGAGTATGGTTATTCTTGAAAAAGGTGGTGTTATAAAGACTGAGGTCATTTATCGGTATTTAAACGCTGAATCAAGCCCGACTGAGCTTAACCCCTTGCTCCCGGTTAAACTGGATAGAAGTGTTGATCAGGCAGAGCGGGAGCTGATTCTTCAACAGCTGTTTATGCTTAGACGTGAAATTGCAGAGATGAAGGGTCTCATTGATCAAAGGTTAGCGCCTCGCCCAGCTGGAGAAAGTAATGGTGAAGAATACAATCCTGCTCTGGAAGTCTTGCCCGATGATCATAACAAAGAAATACATGGTGATGATACACCTGCCATCCTCAATCCTCAGATGCTGGGAACACTTACAGCGGCCCAGGTTGAGAAAGAACTCATCACGCGTAGCCTGGAGCGATTCAACTTCAACAAGCGCAAAACAGCACAAGCATTGCAAATGGCAGAACGAACTCTCTACAGAAAGATAAAAGAGTATGAAATTGTTAAAGAAAATTAGCCCAATCCTTTTTGCAGTCTTATTTATGGCTGGATGCGCTATTTATTCATTCAAAGGGAGTATTCCAGACCATCTCCATGACGTGGAGTTGGTCACCTTCAAGAATTTAACTACTGAATTTGCTGTAGAAACAGACATAGAAGAGGCTCTCACTGAAAGAATGCTCAAGGAACAATTGCTTTCTCTTTCGGCAAAAGAAAACCCTGATTCTCATATTGAAGGAAAAATTAATAGTATCACAGATAAACCTAATAGCTTTGATGAGAACGAAAATATTTTAGAATATCGTCTCGAATTCCGCGGAGAAGTGATCTGGTATGATCACATTCGCGAAACAGAGATTTTTAAAAAGAATTTTACGGTTTTTGGCACATACTTCAGCGAAGATGAAAATGCCAAGCGAAGTGAAGCCGAACAACTGATACGAGATGATGCGTATACTGAAACGATTGAAAAACTGATTGATTTTATTATTGAATCGATGACGGAAGAATGGTAGTCATGGAAAAACAAGGCAAAGAAATGAAAGAACACTTTATACAAAATGCAAAAGATTTCGTAGGGCAAACCGTTACGCTCAAAGGATGGGCCTATAACGTCCGTAAGGGTGGCAAGATCTGGTTCCTGCTGCTTAGAGATGGTACAGGCATCATGCAGTGTGTGGTGACTAAATTTGACGCTGATGAAGCCTCCTTTGACATAAAGAACCAGATTACTCAGGAATCATCTGTCATGGTGACAGGGGAAGTCAAAGCAGAACCACGGTCTCCAGGTGGATATGAAATGCTGGTACATTCAATGGAACTGGTGTCAATTGCAGATGAGTACCCCATATCCAAAAAAGAGCATGGAACTGACTATTTGATGGATAATCGCCATTTGTGGCTTCGCTCCAAACGACAGCATGCAATTATTCGTATCCGCCATACCATTATCAAAGCCATCCGAGATTATTTTGATGAACGTGATTTCACACTGGTAGACACACCAATATTCCAGAAAGCCGCCACCGAAGGCACTGCAACCCTGTTCGAGACTGACTATTTTGGAGAGAAAGCTTTTTTGACTCAGAGCGGACAGCTCTATGGGGAAGCTGGGGCAGCAGCTTTTGGTAAAATCTACTGTTTTGGTCCAACTTTCAGAGCAGAAAAGTCCAAAACACGCCGTCACTTGACTGAATTTTGGATGGTAGAGCCCGAAATGGCTTACTATGACCTGGATATGAACATGGATGTGGCTGAAGATTTCGTTTTTTACATTGTTTCAAAAGTTTTAGAGCAGCGTAGTCCTGAACTAGAGACACTCGAGCGAGACATTTCAAAATTAGAAGCGATTCAGAAACCATTTCCTCGCATATCATATACAGAGGCAGTAAAAATTCTTAATGACAATGGTGTTGAATTTGAATGGGGTGATGACTTTGGTGGTGGTGACGAAACCGTCATATCAAGTCAATTTGAAAGTCCTGTGATGGTACATCGCTATCCATCTGCCATCAAAGCGTTTTATATGAAACGCGATCCTGAGAACGATAAACAGGCCATGGCCCTGGATATGTTGGCTCCTGAAGGTTATGGTGAAATCATTGGTGGATCACAACGTGAAGATGATATCGACGCCCTGATCGAGCGTATTAAGCAGGATGGTTCCATAGAAGAAGATTACGACTGGTATCTGGATCTTCGTCGCTACGGTTCTTTCCCTCATTCAGGTTTTGGATTAGGAGTTGAAAGAGTCGTATCCTGGTTATGTGGATTGCAACATATTCGCGAAACCATACCTTTTCCAAGGACCATTTCACGTCTAAATCCATGATCAAATCCGAAACCGGAAAACGAATAGCCATCATTGGCGCAAGAGATGCAAGTCCATCTGGAATCCAATTCGCCTTTGACACAGGTAAACTTCTCGCAGAGAGAGGAGCTATTGTGTATACAGGGGGCGGTGCAGGAATCATGGAAGCGGCAAGCAAGGGTGCAAAAGCAGGGGGCGGTATTGTTGTGGGCATTCTTAAGGATTCTGATGGTCTCGATGCCAACGATTATATTGATGTTCCTATAATGACAGGAATGGGAGATCTCCGAAATGGTATCATCATCCGATCAGTTCACGCGGCCATCGCAGTCGAGGGTGCTTTCGGGACGCTTTCCGAAATAGCCTATACTCTGGGATATGGAAAACCTGTAATTGGGTATAGCTCATGGGATATCAAGGAATTAGAGGCAGTAAATAATCCAGACAATGCAGTAAAGCGCATATTCGAGTTGATCGGAGAGAAAGATTAATGAAAAGTGATCTTAATTTGGTAATCGCTCAGGTCAATCCCACTGTAGGTGCCTTACAGGCCAATGCTGACCACGCATTAGCAATCATGGAGAAGATGGAAGCCTCAGGCAAGGATTTGCTGGTTTTTCCTGAAATGTTTATCCCTGGATATCCAGCGCAAGATCTCATCCTTGAAAAATATTTTATTCGCGAAAACCAAAAGATGGTGGACAAACTTGCTGCTGCATCAGGTGAAATGCTGACGCTCATTGGTGCAATTCACTATGATGGAACAGATACCTATAATGGTGTCGCCGTTCTTCAGCATGGGAAACTTGTTCAATGGGTAAATAAATCACTATTGCCAACATACGATGTCTTTGATGAATGGCGCTATTTTAAACCTGGTCGTGACAATGAACCAGTCTCCATTACCTTCAGAAATGGTGAAACCCTCCGTTTGGGTATACATGTTTGTGAAGATTTGTGGGATGAAAACATAGACTATAAGATTTGTGATATCCTCGGTGATATGGGAGTTGATCTGTTTATTAATCTATCAGCTTCACCCTTTGTAACCAATAAGTACATTGAACGTAGTAAGCTGATACTCAATAAGATAGAGAAATATAATAAACCATATATTTATGTCAATTTAGTGGGTGGACAAGATCAGCTTGTATTTGATGGTATGTCAATGGTTGCCAATGAAAATGCAGACTGGGTGCACATTTGTCCTCAATTCAAGGAAAGTATCAGTGAAGTAATTCTACCCGCCACTTCCACAACGAGCAATTCAGTTGAGTTGCCTGATATTCTGAAAGAAGAACAAGTTTTCAAAGGTTTGGTCCTGGGTGTTCATGATTATTTTTCTAAAACCGGACATTCCAAGGCGGTCTTGGGCTTATCTGGCGGTATTGACTCTGCCGTAACTGCAGCTATTGCTGTGGAAGCACTTGGTGCAAAAAACGTTTTAGGCATTGCCATGCCTTCAAAGTATTCATCTGACCATAGTGTAAAAGATGCTGAAATACTTGCTATGAATCTTGGAATGGAGTATCTCAATGTTCCTATAGGCACCATTTTCGATGGATTCCAGAGCACATATACCCAAATTCTTGGTGCACCCCTCAGCGGTCTTCCGGAGGAGAACCTGCAGGCTAGAATTCGCGGAAATATCCTCATGAGCTTTTCAAATAAAGATGGCAGTTTGCTTCTAACCACTGGCAACAAGACTGAAATTGCTCTGGGGTATTGCACTCTGTATGGAGATATGTCAGGTGGATTGGCTGTGATAAGCGATATAGGCAAAAGTATGGTCTACAGATTGGCCAATTATTACAATCAAATCAACAATACTGACCTGATACCCCAAAATACCATCACTAAAGAACCCAGTGCGGAACTTCGTGACAACCAAGTCGATCCATTTGACTATGAGGTAGTTGGACCATTAGTAAATGCTATTATCGAAGAGCATTCTGATCTTTCGACGCTCATCTCCAAGGGATGGGATAAAAAGTTGGTCAAAGATCTCCTGCATAAAGTTCGTATGAATGAATATAAACGTCAACAAATGCCCCCAGGAATCCGCGTATCATCAAAAGCATTCGGTATTGGCCGTCGTATGCCAATTGTGAACCACTACCGGCAAGACAAATAAGATCCAGCCTTTTTTCTATTTAAACTGCCATATCGGCTCATAAATTCAACAATATCCGCCCATATGGCTCACTTTTTGGGTTGGCACAGGAGTTGTCATTGTAGTGGTGCTATGAAATACATGCAAATATTAGTTAACATATGATTGAGGTGAAACATGGGTAAAGTTATCGGTATTGATTTAGGTACCACAAATTCTTGCGTTGCTGTAATTGAGGGTAAAGACTCAGTAGTAATTACAAACTCTGAGGGGGGGAGAACAACTCCTTCGGTAGTCGCATTCACAAAAGAGGGAAATCGTCTTGTTGGACAACCTGCAAAAAGGCAGGCTATCACTAATCCCACCAATACAATTTATTCTGTCAAAAGATTTATGGGTCGCAAATTCAGCGAAGTTGAGAGGGAAATAGAAGAAGTTCCTTATAAAGTAATTAGTGGTCCTGGTGGACGTAGCCAAATACAAGTGGGGGATGATTCTTACTCTCCACCAGAAATTTCAGCAATGGTGCTTCAGAAAATGAAGCAAACGGCTGAAGAATATCTGGGTGAAAAAGTTGACGATGCTGTTATTACTGTACCCGCCTATTTTAACGACTCCCAACGCCAGGCTACCAAAGATGCAGGAAAAATTGCTGGATTGAACGTCCTGCGTATCATAAACGAACCAACCGCAGCAGCATTGGCTTACGGTCTGGACAAGAAAAATGATGAAACCATTGCGGTCTTTGACCTTGGTGGTGGAACCTTTGATATCTCAGTACTCGAACTTGGTGATGGCGTTTTTGAGGTGAAATCAACAAATGGTGATACTCACCTTGGTGGTGACGATTGGGACCAGGCCATAATTGAGTGGCTGGTAGCCGAATTCAAGAAATCAGAGGGAATCGACCTTTCCAAAGATGCTATGGGTATGCAGAGACTCAAAGAAGCATCAGAAAAAGCTAAAGTTGAGCTTTCCAGTACGAGTTCCACTGAGATTAACCTGCCATACATCACTGCAGATCAGACGGGTCCAAAGCACCTTGTGCTCACACTTACTCGTGCCAAGTTTGAGAGCTTGACCGATGATCTCTTCAAGAGAATCAAGCAACCTTGTATCAATGCTATAAAAGATGCGGGGCTAACAGCCAAAGATATCAACGAAGTTATTCTCGTAGGAGGATCTACACGCATTCCTATGGTCCAAGCGATTGTACAGGAAATTTTCGGACAAGAGCCTAACCGCGGTGTAAATCCTGATGAAGTCGTTGCCATGGGGGCTGCCATTCAGGGTGGTGTTTTATCCGGCACCGTTTCAGATGTACTATTGCTTGATGTAACACCGCTTTCAGTTGGTATTGAAACTCTGGGTGGTGTGTGTACACGCCTTATTGAGAGAAACACCACTATTCCAACCAAGAAAAGTGAAACCTTCTCGACGGCTGCTGATAACCAGACACAGGTGGAAATTCATATTCTACAGGGTGAGCGCCAGATGGCAGCAGATAATAAATCAATGGGTCGTTTTATTCTGGATGGTATCCCACCTGCTCCACGGGGCATCCCACAGATTGAGGTTACCTTTGATATTGATGCCAATGGTATCATGTCTGTATCCGCCAAAGACAAAGCTTCTGGTAAGGAACAATCCATTCGTATCGAGGCATCCAGTGGTTTAACTGATGCTGAGAAGGAAGCTATGATCAATGATGCTGAAAAGCATGCTGATGAAGACAACAAAGCCAGAGAGCTCATCGATACAAAAAATCAGGCAGATGCCATGATTTACTCCACAGAGAAAAACTTGAAGGAGTACGGTGAAAAGGTACCAGGTGAGATGCGTGCCATGATTGAGGAAAAAGTTGAGGCACTCAAATCAGCAAACAACACCACTGATAAGGTTGCAATTGATAAAGCCATTGCAGCACTTACTGAGATCTGGAATCAGGCATCTGGCTCCATGTATGAAGCTGTAAAAGATGATGCTGAAGGATCTGCCGAAGGTGCTAAACAAGCTGGCGGCAAAGCCTCAGATGACGAGGAAGTGGAAGAAGCCGACTTTGAAGTAGTGGATGAGTCCGAGCCAAAAGAGTAAATAAATGATGAGGAGCAAGTGCTCCTGCATCAATGTTATAAAAGAAAATGATCAGATAACCCAACCGTTATTCTGATCATTTTCTTTTATCTGATGATTCAAACACAGAATATCTATTCATATTTCCCCAAATACCGGTATCAAAATGATGAACCATTCTGGTTCTAAGTGGTAGAAATATGGAAAAACCTCAATAAATTCAAGGCCAAATGAAAGGGCAAATGAGTAGGTGAAAAGGAGAGTTGCACAATGGATTGGTGGCGGTTTGCTAAGCGCAATTAGCATCCTGATATACCTCATCCTATTCCAGACGCATTTATTTTCTACTTTTCTTCTGAACTCTCTCAACAAGTACTCCTTATTTCCAGCTGGCGTCTCCATAAGTGGAGAAATTGAAGGGGGGTTGCTTAGAAAAAACATTGGTCTAAAGAAGCTAACAATCAAAGTCATCGAGACTGACAAACCAATTCTTATGGCCGATGAAATATCTATCCTGAGTTGGGATTGGGATTGGTCCACGAGGGAAATAACAATACAGAACCTGTTCATGAGTGGGTATTCATTAGCGTCACAATACGCCCGAGATCTACCCAGTAGTTCGAAAAATCACAAATCAGCAGTTTCAACAATTATTCAAAATATAAGGGCAGAAAGTGGGCGCGTATCTTACGAAATGGGTAATTCAGCTCAGACCATTGACCTGCCATTGGTGCATTCAACCCTGTGGTATATTGATGGTTTTGTTGATGCTCAAATTCATTCAGCAGTTGTAATCTTACCTTCAATTGCCAGCGATACACTGGCTGTAACGGGACTCGTTGGAATTGATTCGAAAGGTGAGATAAAAGTTCGCAATCTGTACATCAATTCTCCAAATCAAACCATGAAAGTCGATCTCGCTTACACCGCCGATCATAGTTCGGCTAGCTTGAGTGGCCGGAATTTTAACCCCACTACACTTGAGAATTTTTCTCTACCCTCCTGGATTACTGATGTTCGCCTGAATTATAATGTCGATATTTTACAGACTAAATCAAATTTGCACATGTCAGGGGGGGGTACTGTTTTACTCAATGGGTTTGAGATCCCATTTGAGCTCCACGACATGGAAAGTACACCATCAGGTGATAGTTTCGATTTATCGCTAGGTCCTGAATTAGAACAATTTAGGATTGTTGCTGCCAGATCGCCAACTGGGGAGCAAACCGCACAGATCAATATGTTCCGTTTTAATTTTGAGCCGGTGCTAGTCAATAGCGACATTCAATTTTCTGAACCCATCGGCAAAATATCAATCCTGGGTCAACAGAACAAATACACCATTAAAGCACGATTAGAATCCTTTATGTTTAATAATTTGCACTTTGATAGTCTTGTATCAGATTTTGCCTATTCTGCGGGAAAGGGGATGGATATATCACATGGACGTATCACTCAGGCCAAAAACCACCTAAACTTTAATGGAAAGTTTTCTAAAGAATTGATTGATATGAATGCTGATATCGACTTTTCTGATTTTTCCTTTCTTGAATTACTTGGCACTTCTAACAAAATCACAGGTGATATTTCCAGTCATCTCAATATCAACGGAACGATTGATCAACCACGAATATCAGGGGAAATTCTGCCCAATAATCTCTCTTATGACAACAAATTAAGTTTAACTGGTCAGGGAAAAATTGATCTAGTACTTCATAATAAAAAACTGCGTGGGGACATAGCTCTCATGGGTGATAGTGGTTTCCTGTTTGGAGATAGCCTGCAATCCTACACCATACTTGGAAATATATCTGAAGATGGGTACCTCATTGAAGATTTGCACCTTCAAGGCATTGGTAACATGGTTTCTATCAGTGGTGGGTACTATGGCAACGATATTATTCTCAACAAGCTGAATATTATCAAAGGCGAGAACCAACTCAAACTCGCTGACACGGTACTTGTCAGGGGTAACCAACAAGGGGTATTTCAGCTTCCCTCAAGTGTTCTTACATTCAATAATGGCGGTGTTTCAGTAGAAGGTACTTTCTCAAAGAACGCAGGATATGACTTGAACACAGCCTATGAGATTATAGATGTGGGTCGAATTTTAGATTTCTTCAGAGTTGAGGTCGATTTTAGCGGGATTGCTTCAGGTTCTGCAGCCATTACAGGAAGCCTTTGGGATCCAATATTCGATGCAAAACTGTTATTAAGAAAAGGGGTCACACTCGGCTATCCCAGTGATTCTGCTCAGGTAGATCTCAGACTGACAAGTTCAGAAGTATACAGCAACAACATCGAGGCCTATACTTCGGGTGGATATTTGAATCTGGTTGGGAAACTGCCCTGGGGATACAAGGTAAAAGGCGTTCATATTGGTCACACCAGTCAAAACTTCTCTATCCAAACAGACAATTATCGCCTGAGAGATCTCAAATTTACCTCCCTTGCGGATTTGCCAATATCTGGACGTGCAACTGGCTCGCTATCCATGCGTGGCACTCCCATCGACACCAAAATGGATATGCAATTAGCCCTCACAGATGCTTCATTTGACATACTTACATTTTCCAAGGCCTATTCAGAATTAAGCTACGAAGGCAATTTGCTTACATTTGATACACTATCCATGGTCAGCAACTGGGGATATGGCTCTGGGACAGGATTTATGCCAATTTCACTTGATCTGATAGCAGCGGATAGAATGTCGTTTGCCTCGCGTGATATGGGGCTGGATTTTGAATTTAACCTTAACGAAATGCCATTTTTGTCGACCTATATTTCTTCTATTGATGCGATCCAAGGTGATTTTATTGGAAACCTCAGCTTCACCGGACCATTTTCCGCTCCCATTCGCAATGGAAAAGTAAGGGGTCATAATGGGCGTCTTGAAATTTCCGTCCTGGGAAATCCAATTACAAATATCCATGCTGAAGTCAGCTTAATTGACAATACACTTAATGTTGATCATTTTTCTGGTCGTATGAAATTTTCCGGAGGCTCGAATTTGAACACCAAGGGGGCAGTGGGATGGCTGGCCACAAAAGCAGGAGATTTGATTGGCGTAAAGACAAGGCAAAACTTTGCAGGGGAGGTCACAGCCACAGGAAATATCAATTTGGATTCATTTTTTGAGCCTCGTTTTGATATTGCGCTAAAAGCCAACGAAGTTTACTACCGAAGTACCGATGGCCTCATCGAGGCTATTGCCGATGCAGATCTGCACTTTACAGGGCAGGATACACTAAATGTTGAGGCTATTATCCCTGTACGCAGAGCAGGATACTACGCCAATTTTGAATCTGAGACCTCCTATGATGAAATGGTCAGCAAAACCGACAGCAGCTTATTTAAGTATAGTCTCAACACTCAATTTGCCAGTGATCTACTTATCTCAAATGATCAGATGGAGGCAGAGTTTGAAGGTGAATTATGGCTGCTTGATTATGGTGATGGCATCATGCGTTTTACGGGCACACTGAAGGTCCTGGAAGGCGGCAAATTCTACTATCTTGGAAACGAGCTGGATCTCGTATCTGGAGAAATTATTTTTAATTCTGTAGATTTTAACCCCCAGATCAATATGGAAGCTGAAATAGATATCGATGGAGAGCGGGTGAGTCTGGAATTAAGTGGTGATCTAAGCGAACCCCAGCTGGTAATCACTGCTGAGAATACTCAACTCACCCAGAGTGATGTGTTGACATATCTGACTTTAAATAAAACTTTAGTAGAAGTCAGCTTTGATGAAACCGCTCTGGACCCAGTTAAAACCTACGGTGAAATTCTCATGGAAAAGCAGATTTCAAAACTGGGACGAGAATACATCGGGCTTGATCTTGTGGGTGTGGATCTAGCGTCTGATTCGACCAGATTGAGACTGGGGCAACGCCTGTCAAAGAATTTAATGATAACTTATGAAGGTGCTATACAGCCAACTGATGGTGAAACTGATTACGATTTTGGATTTGAGTATCAGATCAATAAGAATGTGTCCGTAACTAGCAAAATCAATCAAAATGGAGAAATTGAATTGAACGGGAGGCTGAAATTTACCTATTAAAATCCTTTCGATTTCTGATTTTGACATTTTTGTTTTCACTGACAATCTTCCCCCAGAATGTGCTAGAAGCTCCAGAAATTGTTGACATTCAAATTATCGGTAACAAGAATCTCACCAGCAAGGATCTACTCAAACAAATCCACCTCAAAGAAAAACGACTGGTAAGTAAGGGAAGTTTTTATAACCAGCATCATCTTGCCAGAGAAATCGAAAAATTGGAAGACTATTATACACGTCATGGATTTCTAGATGCGAAAATTACTGATTCTCTTTCCCAGGGTGAAGAAACCATTAGCATCATCCTGAAGGTTGAAGAGGGAAAGCAGTACTATCTCCGAGATGTGACCTTATCAGGAAACAATGTATTTAGTGAACAGGACTATCTGGAAATAATTGAATTTCAGGCAGGTTCCAGCTTTAATACCTTTAAAATCCGCGAGAATCTTATTGAAATGCTCACGCTCTACCAAAACAGTGGATATCCACTTATAAATATTAAGGATAGCGTTGTTGTTGGTGACTCTGTAAGCCTTTTCATCAGAGTCAAAGAGGGCCCCAAACTGAATATTGGCAAAATCAACATTAAAGAAGTAAATCAAATTCCAAAACAAATCATCTCCAGGGAATTGATTGTGAATTCGGGTGAGGTTTTTAATCTTGCTAATATTGAAGAGTCAAAACGTCGTCTCTATGAGACTCGGCTTTTCAATAGTGTGAATATATCATTGGGGAGAGTTCATCTGGATTCATCATCCATCGATATTGACGTTGAAGTCATTGCAGCAAAGTTTCGAGCTTTCGATATGAATATGGGGGTCAAGCAGGGTATACCTGAGGAATCAGAGAAGTCCGGCACTGAACTGAGTATTGGACTATCAGGGAGTTGGTATCATAATAACTTATTTGAAAAGAGCAGACGGGTTCGAATTCAAACCAAAATCAGCTCGATCTACCCTTCTATATTCATACCTCAACGCTTTAACTTTGATTTCTTTTATGTTGAACCCTGGTTATCAAAGTACCGAATTCCGCTTACCATAAACCCCTTTTTCTGGTATGTTGATATTGTGAATACAGATCTAGCCAATTTTAACAACCTGGCTTATGGATTACGGGCCGTCCTGACATATCGTTGGTTCAGAACGATTAAGATTCAGTCTCTTGCAGAATGGAGTCGCTCAAAAAGCAGTGGTGATCCCACCCAAGTCGAGGATTTATATCAGGAAGCTCGTAAAATTGGATTAAAGTTCACCTGGGACAGACGGGACAATTATTTCTATCCCCATCATGGGTTTAAGTTTGTTATTGAACCTGAGATGGTAGGATATCTTTTGGGCGGCGAAAATAAATACATTCAAATGCAGTCTTCATTCAGTTCATTCTGGAACTTGTTTGGGGATGTAGTATTTGCTCACAATATGAATATGGCTGTGGCTTTTAAACAATACCCAGAAACTATCATCCCCTATGCAAGCCGATTTTTTCTGGGTGGTAACTCCAGTATTAGAGGATTTGAACAGCGACTGCTCGGGCCAACAGCAGAAGACGGCAAACCATTGGGTGGTAATCTACGACTTTACACAAATTTTGAACTCCGTTTTCCCATTTATAACATACTGGGAGGAAGTCTTTTCCTGGATATGGGAAACCTTTGGGCGGATATGGAGGAGGTAGCTATGTCTGATCTGGAAATGGCAATAGGTGCCGGTATCACAATTGATACACCCATAGGGCCAGCTAGAATAGATTATGGAATACCACTGGGGTCGCAACATGCGAATAAACCGGGACAAACTCACATTGCAATAGCATACGCCTTTTAAAAATTTTATAATGCAGGGAACATGATTTCTAATGATTCGTAGAAGATTTCGTGATTCAAGCGACACGATGAAAAAAGGTTGTAAACAAGGCGTTTCAAAAGGGAAGAAGAAACAAGAGGAAATGAAAAAATGAAAAAAATAGTTACTCTGGGAATTATCATCTTGAGCATGCTCGTTATCTCGTGCGGAAAATCGTATGATGAATATCTTACACAAGGAAGTGAATTACAAAACTCAAAAGAATATGAAGCCTCCCTGGAATCCTATGAAAACGCTATCAACAAAGCTGAAACAGCTGAACAAAGAATTGCCGCCAAAATTAAAGCGGGAAATTTATCAGCTAAACATTTGAAAGATCTTGACAAAGCTGATGAGTTCTACATGGCCACTCTAGCAGACGTCAATGATTATTCAGCAGCTGATTTACGCGACCTGGCGAAACAAGCCCTGGCGGTTCAAGCCAATAAATCTGCAGTAAAAATGTATATGCTCTGGCTGGATAAATTTTCTGATGCTCCTGATGTTGTGAAGGTTAAATACGAATTTGCTGAAGTATACCACAAAAACGTACTCGATCTTAAAAAGGCAATTGGTGTGTACGAAGAAATCGTCGAGCAATTTCCTGAATCAGAGCAGGCACCCAAGGCCTTATTCTCCATTGGATATATTTATGCCAATGAACTTGGAGAAAATGACGCCGCTACAAAATATTACTCTAAATTTATTGAGACATATCCCAACCATGAAATGGCACCATCAGTCGAATTTGAATTAAAATATCTGGGCAAGTCACTGGAAGAAATTCCTGAATTGCAGCATTTACTTAGCAAGACATCTTAATTCACAGGATTAATCATCATGACATTTGATCTAACACAGCTTAATGAGAAAATTAAGGAAAAAAGCCTTTTCCTAAAAACACTTGAGGCAGAAGCTGCCAAAGTGGTTGTAGGGCAGCAGGGGATGATCAGACGCATCCTCATCGGACTACTATCCAACGGTCATATTTTGCTGGAGGGTGTCCCTGGACTGGCAAAGACACTTACCATAAAAACCCTGGCTGAACTCATTGATACCAGCTTTAGCCGAATCCAGTTCACTCCTGATCTTCTACCGGCTGATTTACTGGGTACGCTGATCTACAATCAAAAGAATGGTGAATTCAACGTCAAGAAAGGCCCTCTTTTTGGAAATATTATTTTAGCTGATGAAATCAATAGATCTCCAGCTAAAGTGCAAGCAGCATTGCTTGAATCCATGCAAGAGAAGCAAATCACTATCGGAGATACCACCTATAAACTTGAAGAACCCTTTTTGGTTCTTGCTACTCAGAATCCCATTGAGCAGGAGGGTACGTATCCACTACCTGAAGCTCAGGTAGATCGTTTTATGTTGAAACTCAAAGTTGACTATCCAAATGATGAGGAAGAATTCGAAATCATCAAACGCATGGCACATCCAGTACCAAAATTTGATATCAAACCTGTCATTAAAAAGGCTGATATCCTTGAAGCTCGAGATGTGGTGGATGAAATCTATATTGATGATAAAATAATCAAATATATAGTCTCATTGGTCATGGCTACTCGAGATCCAGCTAGAGCAGGATTGGTTGATCTGGAAGCTCTCATTGAATATGGCGCCTCACCTAGAGCCTCGATAAACCTTGCGCTTGCTGCCAAGGCAAATGCCTTTATCAATCAACGGGGCTACGTCACACCAGATGATATTCGTGCCATTGGTATGGATGTATTAAGGCATAGGGTGCTGGTTTCATATGAGGCGGAAGCTGAGGAAGTCACCAGTGAGGATATTATTCAACGGATTTTCGAAGTCACTGAAGTTCCGTGATCCAATTCGTAGTTTAAGTGAAAACATCGACACAGTTTTAAATTATTTCGCTGGGAATAATGGCTCTTGTTAAATCGCGATTTACTAAAAAAAGTTAAGAAAATTGAGTTGAGTACACGGCACCTTGTAAATGAGGTGTTTGGTGGCGAGTATCATTCAGTATTTAAAGGCCGCGGCATGGAGTTCGCTGAGGTACGTGAATACACCCCTGGTGACGATATCAGGACCATTGATTGGAATGTTTCAGCCAGAACAGGTGTACCCTTTGTCAAGTTGTTTGAAGAGGAGCGTGAGCTTACCGTTATGATCCTCGTTGATGCATCTGCCTCAGGCGCATTTGGAACCCGTGTCCAGATGAAAAGAACCCTGGCTGCTGAATTGTCTGCCGTGCTGGCTTTTTCAGCCGTAAAAAACAATGATAAAGTGGGACTCATTATCTTTACCGATCGTGTGGAGAAATATATACCTCCCCGCAAGGGTCGTTCACACGTTCTGCGAGTAATTCGCGAAGTTCTTGATCACGAACCGGAGCATCAGGGAACCAGTATTAATACTGCTCTTGAATTTATGAGTCGGGTCATCCGGAAACGGTCGGTAACCTTTATGATATCTGATTTTCTCGATAAAGATTATGAGAAGAGTATGAAGCAAGCGAGTCGCAAACATGACATGCTGTCATTTCATCTCCAAGACCCATGGGAAATTAAGCTGCCCGATCTGGGATTGATTCAGATTCATGACGGTGAAACAGGGGAGACTTCTCTTATCAACACAGGCAAGGCTTCATTTAGAAAGACTTATGAGGATAAATCAAAAGAACGCATTGCTAAATTGCAGGCGTTTTTCAAATCAAGTGGACTTGATTATTTAGCCATTCGCACGGATATCCCCTACGTTGATTCTCTGATTAGCTTTTTTAGAAAGCGAGCGGCCAGAAGACGATGAGGTTGAGGGTAATCATAGTCTTACTGAGCTTAACCCAGTTGTTTGGACTGGAAGCACAATTTCATGGAGATAGCCTAAAGGGCTCCCTGGGAGATATCATCACTTTTGGTTGGGATATTAATCATTCTGAAGAATCTCAGCTGACATTTAGTGATATGGATCTGGAGGGAACAGGTATTGAAATTCTCGGTCGGGAACTTACCAGTATCAAAGGCGGATCGAGTCTAAGATTTAATACTGCCATTTACGATTCAGTAGGATTTTACACATTCCCCTCATCAATCGCCTATGTCAAAGACGCCAAAGGTCTTGATAGTTTGCACCTTCGTGGACCAGAGCTTGAAATCACTTCAGTATTATCACCCAGCGATACCACTTTCAGGGATATTAAGGGTATTCACGACATTAGAACCCCGATCAACCTGCTCTATGTATTGATTTTTGTAGTTGTGCTTATTATTGGGTATCTGATTTATTACCTGATCAAACGCCTGAAAAGATCTGGTTCGAATACTTCTCCACAAAAAATTATTGTTCCTCCTGAAGAGGCGCATGTGATTGCTTTGCGAGCTTTTGAATCTTTGAGAAGATCAAAATATGTTCGCTTTGAACAGTTTAAGGACTTCTATTCTGAACTGACCCATATTCTGAAACAATATTATGAAAATAGATATCTTGTGGATGCTCTGGAGCAAACGACATCAGAATTTCTTATTACCATGAATTCCATGAGTGAGTTTGATGCTAAAATGATTAGCGATACACATTCATTATTAGAAAAAGCCGATTTAATAAAATTTGCTAAAGCCAGAAGTGACGAACTTGAGTCTGGTAAAGCTTTAAATCTGGCTGTTGATATTGTAAACCGTACAAAGATTCAATCTAATCAAGGAGAAGACACGTGATAGATGTACAAAATGTTACCAAGTCTTATGGAGCATTTGAAGCAGTAAAAGACGTATCCTTCACTGTGGAGCAGGGGGAAATCCTTGGCTTTCTTGGTCCAAATGGTGCTGGAAAGACCACAATGATGAAAATGATCACCTGCTATATGCCTCCAACAAGTGGAACCATCAGCGTAGATGGGCTGGATGTAGTTAATGAGTCCATGGCTGTGAGAAAAAAAATAGGTTATTTACCTGAATCAACACCGCTTTATGAAGAAATGGGTGTTCGGGATTATTTAAATTTTATAGCAGATGTCCGCAAAGTGAATGGTGCTGACCGTACCAGAGCAATGGATCGTGTGATATCAGTAACCGGACTCTCAAAAGTCATCCACAAAGATATCCATGAACTTTCCAAAGGATACCGACAGCGGCTTGGGTTTGCCCAGGCTATCATTCATGATCCTGAAATTCTTGTCCTTGATGAGCCTACAACTGGATTGGACCCCAATCAAATTATTGAGATAAGAAATCTTATCCGCGAGCTTGGGGAAAGCAAGACAGTGATTTTCTCTACGCATATCATGCAGGAGGTCCAGGCAACCAGTGATCGGGTCCTCATCATTGATCAGGGTAAGATTGCCGCTCAAGGTACTGCTGAGGAGCTTAAAGCAAGTATTGCAGGACAGATGCATCTGGATATGGTTCTGCGACATGCAGATAAATCAAAGTTCATTGAAGTTATTAACGGTATTGAACAGATTCACCTGGAGGATATCAAACTCCAGAAAAGTGGAGACATTGAAGTTGCTCTAAAGGTGGATGCCGGGACAGATCTTCGTGAACACCTATTCGATCTTGCCGTGAGCAATAAATGGAAAATACTTGAATCATCTCCATCTTCATTCACACTTGAAGATGTGTTTAGAAAATTGACTAATTAAGGGGCCTATTCATGTCTGAAATTTTAGCCATCTATAGAAAGGAGATGAAGACATATTTTAATTCACCTATTGCGTTCATCGTCATCTCTTCATTCCTGGTAATCACCAACTGGCTCTTCTTTGACTATGGTGATTATCCATTCTTCGCCATAAACATTGCTGACATCAGGGGCATATTTGATTATGGAGCCATCGTACTGCTATTCATCGCTCCGGCAGTATCCATGCGTCTGATCTCAGAAGAAAAGCACCAGGATACCCTAGAGTTATTGGTAACCATGCCCATTACCGATATGCAGATCATTATCGGGAAGTATCTATCCACACTGGTGATTTTTGCCATTATTCTTGGTGGAACGCTGATTGCACCAATCTCTATCTCTTTTGTCGGCGACCTTGACTCTGGAATTGTGATTAGTAGTTACATCGGATTTTTCTTTCTGGGAGCTACCTATCTGGCCATGGGACTTGCTGCCAGTAGCTTTACTCGTAACCAAATCATAGCCTACATCATGGGGATTGTCATTATCGCCGTGTTTTTCCTCATGAATGGGATGGCCAATGGTTCTGGCCTGATTGCTACCCTTTTTGAAAATCTGAGTATCCGTTTTCATTATCAGAACTTTTTCAGAGGGGTTCTGGATACCAGAGACCTCCTTTATTTCATTTCACTCATTTTCGTGTCCTTGCTGGTGAGTAGTACGGCGCTGGCAAGTCGGAAGAATAAATAGGGAGGATGAGATCATGAATACAAAAAATACCTGGTCCTTTACCCTTATTATTGTTGGTGTTATTTTTATCCTGAACCTGTTTGCCCAACAACTTTTCATTCGATTTGATTTAACAGAAAATGAGCGCTATTCAATCAGTGATGTGACCCGCGATATTCTGGCTGATATTGATGAGCCTATCACCGTTAAGGTCTATTTCTCTGAAAATTTCCCACGTCAGCTCATTTCTGTGAAGCAGTATGTCCTGGATATGCTTAACGAATATCGGGCCTATGCCGGTTCCTCGTTAGAATATGAATTCATTCCAATTTCTGGTGAAAATCAGGAGCTGGAGCAGGAAGCCATGTCCTACGGTGTCCAGCCAGTACAAGCCAATATTACGGAAAGTGATGAAATCAAAGTCCAGAGGATCTATCTTGGTATTGTCTTCTTGTATGGCGATCAGAAAGAAGTCATCCCCTTTGCCCAGCAAATTGAACAGCTTGAGTATGATATGACAGGGGCGATCAAAAAGTTAAGCCTGGGTAGCCTCCCAAAAATTGGCTGGTTAACGGGTCATGGCGAACAATCACTTGGTGAAGAGGGTGCAGCAAGAGCAACTGGAGAAATTCAGAAGAATTATGAATTGGTAGAAATCAATTTGAGTTCTGAGGCTCAAATTCCCCAGGACATTAATACGATCATTCTAGCCGGTGCGACTGCTGATTTTAACGATCAAGATCTCTACAAATTAGATCAGTTTATTCTCAGGGGTGGTAAACTTGGGCTGTTTTTGAATAAGAAAATTATCGAGATGCAGAATCAGTATATGCCTGTCCAGGATAACAGAAGCAATATTTTCTTCTTCTTTGAGCACTACGGCGTGAAATTCGACAATCAAATTCTTGTAGATAAGACGAACTATCAGGTTCAAGCCATGCAAAACCTGGGATTTTTACAGATTCCTGTTGCCATGGATTATCCATTTGCACCCCGCATTTCAAATCTGAACCAGGATAATCCCATTGTCAATCGCCTGAGTGAGCTTGGTTTCTTCTTCGTTAATGAAGTTTCACAGGTGGGGGATACTTCCAGAGTGTCTTTCACACCCCTCATGCACACCTCAGATATGACGGGTTTTGCCATGCCTGATCAGCGAACTCGATCCATCAACATATCTGCAGGTCAGCAAATTCCAGATTATATGTATCGGGAAGGACCCAAGGCAATCTCTGCTATTCTGGAGGGAGAGCACGCTTCCTGGTTTGGCAGCACCAGACCAGATTCCATTTCCTTCCCGGAGATGCACCTGGCTGAGTCCATCACCTCGACTGTAATGGTGACCCTGGGCAATGCTACGTTTACCTCCCAGCAGTTCATGGTGCCTACCAGCTTGACCTTTTTACTAAATACGGTTGACTGGCTGCATGATCGGAATGGTTTGATTTCAATACGATCAAAGAATGTCCAACCCTCACAGTTGGATGAGATGACAAGTGGAACAAGACAGTTCCTTAAGTGGATAAATATCCTGCTGGCACCCCTGGTCATTGTATTGTTTGGGGTGATACGCTGGTATCTACGAAACAAATCGAAAAATCTTGCAGGAGCTTGATCATGAAAAACAATCAAACCCTCTATGCAGCAGGACTATTAGGAATTCTGGCATTACTCTATTATTTCACTCAAACCGGTGAGGTTGATACTAAATCAATCGATACAGATATGTTTTTAATAAATAGAGATGCTATTGTGGAAGTCGAACTGATACATCAAGATGTCTCCCTACTCATCACAAAAGAAGCGACAGGATGGACGTTGGAGAATTATCCAGTTGATACGCTACGCATGACTCGGTTTTTAGAGCTTTTTTCAGAATTAATCCCCGATCGGTTGATTACCAAGAATCCTGAGAAGCATGGGAATTATGAAGTAACGGTTGAGGGGATACGTTTTCTGGCAAAATCTGATGACTCCCAGGAATTGCTCAATTTGATAATTGGCAAACAGGGGGCCAATTACCAGGAAACCTTCGTTAGAGACATGTCAAGTGATGAAGTTTATGCCGTTAAATCCAGTCTCAGCCAATATAAAAATATGACTCAGAAGGATTTCTGGGATAGAAGTATGGCTAAAATTGATGGTAGCCAGATTAACGAAGTTGCATTCAGCGGAGAGGTAGACTATATCCTCAAGCGCGATGGTGCAGATTGGATGTATAATGGTGAACCGGTAGATTATAAAAAAGTGACAGATATGTTGAGTCCACTGGAAAATATGAATGCCAGCAATTTTGCAGATAAAATTGGACCTGATAACGCCCTTTATCAGGAAATAAGTGTGGGGTTTGAAGATGGATCCACCCTTGATTTGGCTTTTTATCTCAAGGATGCCAAGGGAGCCTTGCTTTTGGTGAAGGTCAGTGGTAATGATAAGATATTTGAATATTCCAAGTCCGGGTTAAATCGTTATAAGAAAGAATTGTCAGCGCTAAAAGCCGATCCACAACCTGAAGCTTAATCTACCTTCATTGATAAAACATTAAAAAAGGGGCAGATATTCTGCTCCTTTTTTAATTCCAATATCCCCGCTTTATTTGACACACAAACCTGTTATAAAATTCACAATTATCTTAACAATCTTTATTGCAGTAATTTCAAAAATATGTATGTTGTCATACAGATTATGGAAAATCCGGACAAGTTCGGACACCGATTCCGGAAAGTTTCGGACACTTTCGGAGGGTTGATCGGAATAATATTTAAAACCCCCTTGGCGAACTAATCCTAGTTGCCAGACTCCTGTTCAGGGTGAACATGTCCTCTTTTAATGAAGAGGATATAAATGCGCAGAAAACACCTTAGGAACAGCCCACCTCATCGGTGGACAGGGAGACTAAAAATGAAACACATCCGCAAAATAATAGAGTTGAAGGAGTTGACTGATCTGTCGGTTCGTGAGATCAGGAATGCTCTAAATCTACCACGATCAACTGTGAGTGATTATCTGAAGGCCTGGGTAGCCAGTGATCTGACAATAGAACTGATCCAGACTCTCAACGATGACCAGATATACACTGCCCTCTTTGGTAAAAAGCCCAAGGGTTCAAGCCGTCCCTTGCCAGACTTTACCAAGATGCATACCGAGCTGAAGAAGAAACATGTAACCCGTTCCCTGTTATGGGAGGAATACCGTGAACAACATCCCGACGGGCTGGGTTACTCCCAGTTCTGTGAGCACTACCG
>JADHUM010000060.1 GCA_016784545.1 Candidatus Neomarinimicrobiota bacterium | reverse complement strand
GTTCTATGATCTGATTACGAAGTGAAAGGTTTTCTTTTTTTAGTAAACTCACATGAGCAACCAGTAATCTTACCTTGTCTTCAAACTTACTCAGGACATCATTGATCACTAGATTGCCTCTCTTAGTGTGGCGTTGTACGCGTCTTCCAAGCCTTTGAGAATCCTTTGGAAATCTTTGTCGATTTCTTTTTCAGTAAGGGTTCTCGTCTTATTCTGAAAAACCAGACGAAATGTAAGACTTTTTTTGCCACTTGCAATAGATTTTCCTTCATAGATATCGTATAAACGACTATATACTAAGGACTTACCAGCATTTTTTTGAATGGTCTCATCAATTTGATCAAAAGCAATATTCGAATCGATGAGGATTGATAGATCTCGCTCTACAGCAGGATAAATGGAAATTTGTTGGTACTGAATGTTTTGCTCTAGACCGAGGTTTTCAGCAATTCTGACTTCAGAATAAATACCCCTCACACTCTTCAATTTCTGGTTGAGCTGCTTTAATTCCCCAAGCACTCCAATCCGCTCATCTCCATTGAAGATTCCAATAGAATCATTAAAAAGATCGTGCTCAATAGATTGGAAGTAAATCTCCTGGCCAAATAAATCACCATAGATAGAGTGCAATATTCCCTTCATGTGAAATACATCGGTTCCTACACTTTCCTGAGACCATTGTTTGCTCTGCAGCTCGCCAGAGATAAATATGCCGAGGTGACTGGTTTCTCTTGCACCCGTATCAGAATCCATATCAAGGGTGCTAACCTGACCCAATTCAAACAATTTCAAGTCGGACTGGCGGCGATTAATATTGTGGTCAGCAACTTTGGCCATTCCCATGAGCAGGGATGATCGCATAGAGGCCATATCTCTGGATAGTGGATTTGCCAACAACAAGGCTTCTTCATCACCGAAAACAGTGGGATGCTCATCAACTGCAAGTAGCCCATTTCCATAGATTTGGTTGAAGCCAATGGCTGCCAGATAATCAATAATTTTCTCGCGCATCTGGTCAGGCGTTTTTTTGTTAATCTTGTTGGCGATGCTGAAATGTTGTGGAAGAGGAATATTATTATACCCGTAGATACGGCCTACTTCTTCAACCAGATCAATCTCACGCGTAATATCTGGACGAAAAGTGGGGACCTTGACCTGAAATACTCCCTCCTTCTCGGAATGGAATAATTCCAGACCATTTAAAATCTTCGAAATGGCAGCAACATCGATGTCGGTTCCCAGGATAGCATTGCATCGTGCAGCCCGAAAACTGATTTCCAGTGGTTTAATAATCTGAGGGTAAGCATCAACCTGCCCCTGGGTAATCTCCCCTCCTGCCAGTTCTACGATAAGGCTGGCAAGGCGATCTAGAGCGTAGGGGATGCCATTGGGGTCTGTACCGCGTTCAAAGCGATGAGAGGCGTCTGTGGCCAACTGTAGCTTTTTGGCCCCACGACGGACAACCACGGCATCAAAATAGGCACTTTCAAGTAAGAGGTCGGTCGTATCATCCTTCACTTCTGAATTTTCACCACCCATAATACCTGCAACAGCCACAGGCTTTTTACCATCACAAATCAGCAATACAGAATCGTCTAATTCACGTTCCTTGCCATCCAGGGTGGTAATTTTCTCTTTGTCAGCGGCTTTCCGCACGATGATTTTGCCGCCTTGGATATAACGCAAATCAAAGGTATGAAGAGGATGTCCCGTCTCCATTAACACATAATTTGCCGCATCAACCACATTATTTATGGATCTAATTCCAGCTGCCTGGAGTCTTTGACGCATCCAGCTGGGAGATTCAGCTATTTTCACTCCCTTCACAATACGTGCTGCGTAGCGCGGACAAGACTGAGGATCATGAAGCTCAACTGAAACTATGCTGGATGTTGGTGTTGAGGATTCTTTGATATCGATGGCAGGTTTATGCAACTCCAAACCGAGCAGTGCTGCTAAATCGCGAGCCACACCAATATGGCCCAGCGCATCAGAACGATCAGGGGTAAGGTCTAATTCAATACTCACATCATTCCCAGACAGATAAGACGCCATGTCCATCCCCAGCTCAGCATCTTCATCTAACACCATGATCCCGGAGTGATCCTGGGAGAGGTCCAATTCGCGTTCGGAACATACCATCCCGTTGGAAACCACGCCTCTCAGCTTGGCTTTCTTGATCTTCATCCCATCCGGAAAAGTGGTTCCAATCGTAGCCACAGGAACGTTTTGTCCTGTATCAATATTGGGAGCGCCACAAATAATTTGTTTAGGCTCGCCATCACCCAGATCAATCATGCATACACTGAGTTTATCAGCGTCCGGATGCTTTGCTTTGGAAACCACATGACCCACAACAATTGATTTAAAGTATTCAGGCAAGGTTTCAACAATGACTGCTTCAAGACCAGCATGCGTTAATTTTTCAGCCAGAACGGCAGGTCCCAGATCAATGTCGATGTATTCTTTGAGCCAGTTGTATGAAATATTCATATTATGTTCCGATTATGATTTTGCGATCATCTGAAGCGCGTCATCTCGAGCGGAGTCGAGAGAGACTGACAACTTCCAAATATTCGTATCCCTCGTCCTTCGACTCCGCTCAGGATGACACAAGCTCGGGATGACGGATACAATTGCTTAAACAGATGGCAAGGTAGACGCAGTTCTCATTACTCCTCTACACTAAAACTGTTTGAGAAAACGAACATCGTTCTCAAAAAGAAGTCGAATATCTGTAATACCATATTTCATCATGGCAATACGTTCGATTCCCATACCAAAGGCATAGCCTGTATATTCTTCAGAGTCAATATTGACAGCTTGGAAAACATTTGGATCCACCATCCCACAGCCGCCAATTTCCAACCAACCTGTTTGCTTGCAAACCCGACATCCCTTGCCTCCACAAAGGAAACAGGATACATCCATCTCGCTACTGGGCTCGGTAAAGGGAAAAAAGCTTGGTCGAAATCTGAGCTTCACATTTTCGCCAAAATATTCACGGCAAAAGAGTTCCAGTGTGGCTTTAAGTTCACCCATGGTCACATGCTTATCCACATATAGACCTTCAACCTGATGAAACAGACAATAATGCCCGGCATCGATGGCTTCATTGCGATACACGCGACCAGGCATAATCGACCGTATGGGAGGTTTTTCCTCCAGCATGAGTCTTACCTGTACTGGTGAGGTGTGTGTACGCAGAACAGAGTCATTTTTTAGAAAGAATGTATCCTGCATATCGCGAGCGGGATGCTCAGGTGGAAAATTCAATGCATCGAAGTTGCGCCATTGGGTTTCAATCTCAGGGCCTTCAGCCACAGAAAAACCAAGACGATGGAAGATTTGCTTGAAATCCCTGAGGGTACTTTCGATGGGGTGCAAGGTTCCTCGTTCGTAGATCACACCTGGTAAAGTGACATCAACTGAACTGATTGCCTGAACATCACCACGCTGTTCATTGATGCTAGCCTCTATGTGATCATGGATGTCCTGTTTGAGCTGATTGATCACACCGCCAAATTCACCACGACGTTCAGCTTCAACCTCTTTCATCTTTTTGAAGAGGTCGTTAATTACACCTTTGCGACCCAGGAATTCTTGTCTAATCCGCTCTAAATCAGAAAGCGCTGGACTTGATGCCAACGCTTGCTTGAATTCCGAGCGTAATTCGTCGACTTTTTTGAAAAGCGACATACGCGATCCTAACTGTGGTTTATTTAGTTTTTGCTACAATCGAAGCGAAACCAACTGGATCTGTAACAGCGATTTCAGCTAACATTTTACGATTGAGGTCAATACTACTTTTCTTTAAACCATTCATCAATTTGGAATAACTCAGGCCGTTCAAACGAGCAGCAGCGTTAATTCTGGCTATCCACAAACGACGAAATTGACGTTTCCGATCTTTACGATCTCTGTAGGCATAAACCCAGGCGCGTTCAACAGTCTCACGTGCTGTTCTATACAGACGTGAACGGGCACCATAGTAACCCTTGGCAGCCTTTAAATATTTTTTGTGCCGTTTTTTACGGGTGACAGCACTGTTTGCTTTTGGCATTGTAACTCCTAGTACTTAAGCGGATATCGCTTTTTTCACTTTAGCAGCATCGCCACCTGTCAAAAGACCGGATTTGCGAAGTTTTCTTTTCTGCTTCTGTGATTTGTTGTTCTGCATGTGACTGGTGAAAGCCTTGTTTCTCTTCACTTTACCTTTACCGGTTAGCTTGAAGCGCTTTTTAGCAGCACGATTTGATTTCATTTTGGGCATATCTCATTACCTCACTTCTTCAAGGTGACTACAGTGGTAAGGAATCTACCTTCCATAGTCGGGGTATATTCCATGTTCACATCTTCACCGAGATGACTCATGATTTTTGTCATGAGTAATGGTCCACGATCCAGATAAGCCATTTCCCGGCCTCTAAACATGATCGTTATTTTTACTCTATCTCCATCGTCCAGAAATTCTCGTGCTTTGTTGACCTTTGTCTGAAGATCATGATCCTCAATATTCGGTCTGAAGCGCACTTCTTTGTTCTGAATAATTTTTTGTTTTTTCTTTGCCTCTTTGGCTTTCTTAGCCTTTTCATACTTGTACTTGCTGTAATCCATAAGCTTACAGACTGGAGGCTTGGCGTTTGGGGCGACTTCTACCAGATCTAGTTCGGCATTTTCTGCTCTTTCCAGGGCCTCTTGGATGGTTACTAATCCTGCTTGTTCACCGTTTTCATCCACGAGTAAAACCTCTGGGGTGTCAATCTCATCATTGATGCGGAGTTCATCCTCCTTAGCGTATACCTTATACTTTTTGATCTATTCTCTCCCTTATTTCACCTAAAATACGTTCGCTCACTTCAGCAAGGTCAACGCTGCCTAAATCTCCGACACCGTGACGACGAACACTAATTTTGCTCTCTTCAACCTCTCGGTCCCCAAGGATAAACATATATGGAACCTTTTCAAGCTCTGCTTGACGAATTTTCTGACCAATTTTTTCATTTTTCCAGTTGGCTTCTACACGAATTCCAGCGGATTTCAATTGAGCAACGACTTCCTGGGCGTAGTCTTCATGACGATCCGCAATGGGGATCACCTTGACTTGCACAGGAGCCAACCACACCGGCAAACGGGCGGCATAATTCTCAATCAGGATACCCATAAAACGTTCCAGGCTTCCAACGACAGCTCTATGGAGCATGACAGGACGGTGGGAAGCACCATCCTCACCTGTGTACTCCAACTCAAAGCGTTCTGGCATGGAGAAATCCAGCTGACAGGTGCCGCATTGCCAGCTTCGGTTCAAAGAATCCTTGATATGGAAGTCAATTTTAGGGCCATAGAAGGCACCATCACCAGGATTCAACTGATAGTCGATCTCATTATCTTCCAACACCTTTTGTAGAATGGCTTCACTCTTGGTCCAGGTTTCAGCAGAACCAATAGCCTTGGCTGGTTTTGTGGAGAGTTCAACATGAACATCGTCGAATCCAAAAGCATGGTAGGTCTCAAATATTTGTTCAAGTACCAGACTTACCTCATCATGGATTTGTGCTTCAGTACAGAAGATATGTGCATCATCCTGTACAAAAGTACGGACCCGAAATAACCCGTGAGTCACACCTGAGCGCTCGTGACGATGCACCCGGCCGAATTCTGCCATGCGGATGGGGAATTCCCGGTAGGAATGAGCAGAATCACCAAAGATCAAGAGGTGGCCTGGACAATTCATGGGTTTCACAGCGAAATCACGATCGTCAACCTTGGTGAAATACATATTATCACCATAATTATCCCAGTGACCACTGCGATGCCACAATTCCTCAGAGAGGATCAGAGGTGTCCCAACCTCCTCATATCCATAGCGGATATTACTCTCACGCAGGTAATCCACAATTCCGTTGTATATCTGTGTGCCTTTGGGATGGAAGAAGGCGTTGGCTGGTGATTCTTTATGAAAACTGAACCAGCCCAATTCCTTACCCAGGCGACGATGATCGCGCTTCTTGGCTTCTTCCAGCAGGTTGAGGTATTTCTTAAGTGCTTTTTTTTCCGGAAATGCTGTTCCATAAATTCGAGACAACATGCGGTTATTTTCATTTCCACGCCAATACGCTCCAGCCACACTCAAGAGTTTAAATGCACCTGCACGTTTAGTTGAAGGCAAGTGGGGACCACGACAGAGATCAATAAACTCTCCCTGTTCATAAGCTGAAATGATCTCATCTTCTGGTAACTCAGAGATTATTTCGACTTTATACGTTTCATTCATGGCTTCAAAGCGTTTGATTGCCTCATCCCGTGAAAGCTCTAATCTCTTAACAGGTAAATCTTCATCAATGATTTTCTGCATTTCAGTTTCAATCGCAACGAGCTGGTCATCAGTAAAGGGGCTCTCAATATCGAAATCGTAATAGAATCCATTCTCTATGGAAGGACCAATGGTCACCTTTACTTCAGGATAAAGGCGTTTGACAGCCTGGGCCATAATGTGGGAGGTACTGTGAAGCAAAATTTCGTGAGCTTCAGCATCCGTTCTTTTGAGAAAGTTAACTGAAGAATCTTCAGTGATCACCGTTGCCAGATCAACCACTCTACCATTGATGCTTGCAGCGATGAGTTGTTTCTCGAATTGAGGACTTATCCCCTGGGCAATTTCGAACGCACGAATCCCGGACGGCAACTCTTCAGTACGGCCATCTGGGTATGTGATCTGTATATTCCCATTCGCGTTCATATCCTGTGGGCGATACTGGACTCGAACCAGTGACTCCTTGCATGTCAAGCAAGTACTCTAACCACCTGAGCTAATCACCCTACTTAAATCTTATTCCCCGGGTTCTACTGTAATGTTAGTACCAGTATCGCCCTTCTTTTAAAAAACTCGGCTCCAAGACTCTCCTGACATTCATGTCGGGACAAGTACTCTAACCACCTGCCTGTCTGGCGTAGTCGCTAGACGTAGACGGAAGCTAATCACCCTACTTCAATCTTTTCATTCACAACGAGCACTTTAGATCACCTTTGAGTATTAATTGCTCAAAAACAAAGCGTAGTCCTCCTGTGGCACCAACTAAGATGCGAAAAAGCGTGCGAAAATAACTGCCCGCCTATGCGTGAGCAAGCAGATTTACCACCTTTTTTAAACATTCTTTTCTAATAAAATAAAGGACTTGGCGGTCTTATTCCTATTTCAGGAATTGATCGGCGACGGATGTACTGGAATCCTTGACTTCTTCAGTCACTTCGGTAGCCATGCTTACTGGACTAAACTCCTTCTGAACCAGATCCATTTCATTGAGAACCACATCGATGGCTTTGGCAACATTCGCTCGTTGTTGTCTCGCCAAAATGGTTAACGCTATGGCTATTCCCACAATGACGGACACGACAAAATTACCAGTGATTGTAGCAGCAGACTCTATCCCTGTGCCACCAACCCACATGAGGACAAGGAGGGTAACGATTGAGAAGGACACCCCAAATACCAGAGAAGCTAGAATCTGAAACATTGAGTTTACAGAATTTATTTTTGAGACAAGTTCTTCAATCTTTTCCCAATCACGTTCACGCACTGGCAGTGCACTCTGCTCTTTGTGCTTACGCAAAATGAGATTTGCAGTCAGGTTTAATTCATTCATAAGGTGCTCCTTTGTCCAAGTTATTCATCCCCCAGGAATCCAGAAACATAAACGATGAAACGTCGATTATCTAACACATGGATATACACTGAGCTTGTGTGTTTAAAATTTAGCCTTCAATGCTAATTGCTGAGTCCCAAACTGTCAAGCAAGGAATGGAGCTCAGACACACCTGGGTAAAGTTATTTTTAGTCTGTGCAGCCCATAATCTTGATTTATTTCAAAACTCGGGACTGCTGGAAATTTATCTTCAATCCGTGACTTCTTCTTGACCCTTAGCCAGATCTAATGTCAAACCAGCTTTCATGAGATACCAGGCTCCCATGGGTGTATATAATAAGTAGTTCATAAGATGCATAACGATGGCGAAAGCTTTGGCTGCATCATTGTCAATATTAAATATCATCAGTGCTGCCAAAACCGCCCCATGATAGGTACCAACATAACCAGGTGCAGCAGGAACAGATAAGGATAGGGTCGTGAAAACAAGCAGAATGGATGAGACCTTCCACAGATCTACCAGATCAAGTCCGAAATCAAAAGCGGCCAGCGCTAGAAAAGTGACCATAAAATAGAGCAACCACAGAAAACCAGTTTGAAGGACTACCTGGAAGGGTTTTGGCATATGCCACAAGGTCTCCAGTCCTCTAAATATTGATAGGAGATGTTCAGCTCTTTTAGGATGCCCTCCATCGATAAAACGCTGACTCCATGCCTCAATACGAACCTGGAACTTTTCATGCTGGCGGTTGACCCAAAAACCCAATATGATGATCATGAGGAGGGCACCCAGCCCCAGCATAGCCAGAAGGCGTGCAGACTCAAACGTTGGAACCAGAGTAGCATAGATGCCAGCCAGGATGAGAAATGAAAACATATCTAAACTGCGCTCCACAACGATGGAAGCTCCCACACCACTGACTTTCAGATGATGTCGCTTGGATACCACCATGGCTCTTAACACTTCCCCTAGTCTAAAGGGGAGCACATTGTTTCCCATATAGCCCATCATCGTGGCTTCAAATAAGTGTTTGGTTTTAATTGTTCTTTGTGGGCTAAGTAAAATTTTCCAGCGTGCAGCGCGCACCACATTGCTAAGGACTAGTAGCAAGGCACCTGAAGCAAAAAGCCAATAATTTATGGATAAGATAGCCTGCCAGAAGGGTTCCCATTCAAGGTCCTTGAATGAATAATAGACTAGTCCTAAACTCACGGCGATGGAGGTTATAAACTTTAGCGGGTGTTCTTTTATCAAACCAACGATCTGCACTATTTTCCCCTCAGATCCGCAATTTGATAATGCAGATAATCCTCACCCATAATTGGAATGGTAAATCCTTCGTAGCTTTCTAAATAGCTCAGCGAGATGATGTATTTATTGCCATCATAGTCGACCAGAATTAGCTTTTCCAAATCGTCACCCTGGCCAAGAACCACTGCCAGACTTTCCCAATCAGAAAAATCATCTGCAAACTGGAAATTGAGTCTGCGCCTAGAATCGCTTAACTTTTTCTCCCCTTTAAGGCGGGCCGAATTTAGATCACCCCCGACAAATAATTGCTTCAGCAATGCATCAGGAGATGCATTCTCGTATAAAATTTGATGCCTGCTATGGTTGACTGTAATCATCTCATTTTCAGTCACAAATATTTCCATCCCGAAATCGGCAAGCATGACGTGAAAATTTCTACCACCCCGAATATCCATTTGAATTCTAACCGTGTCACTTTTATCTGAAAACCGCCAATCAATGACCTGGTTGATTTTTACACTGGTAGTTTCCAGATTCATAAAGTGATCTATAATTTTAGCAAGTTCCTTGGGCGGTTGGGCTGCAGATAGTGAATTACTCAAGGATATAAAAGTCACCAGCCACAGTAGGCTGACATGCAATCGATAATATTTCATACGAGAGGAGGCTCCTGACTTAATCATCAAGGATATCTTCATCAAATGAAGGGTTGTCCAGGACTTCTGGTCCAACCAGGACATCACGAGCTTTACTGCCAGTGTTGGGTCCAACAATTCCAGCACGTTCGAGCTCATCAATGAGTCGACCAGCTCGGGCATAACCAACTCGAAGTCGTCTTTGAATCATACTCACAGAACCTTGCTGATGGAGAACTACCAGACGATAGGCCTCATCAAATAAGGGATCAAGTTCTCCCCCACCTTCCGTTCCGGCAATGGTGGGATCCTGCTCATCAACGATACCGGGTAGAAGTTGTTCTTCTGGTTTGGGCTGATCCTGAATATGATCCAGGACATCCTCAATTTCTTCGAGGGTGACAAAGGCGTTGTGTAAACGTACTGGTGCCGGAGCTCCAGGAGCCAGGAAGAGCATATCACCATTCCCCAATAGTTTTTCGGCACCATTTTGATCCAGAATGGTTCTTGAATCATTTTTCTGAGCCACCTTAAAGGCAATACGAGTTGGGAAGTTTGCTTTTATCACACCAGTAATGACATCAACAGAAGGCCTTTGAGTGGCAATGACGAGATGAATACCCACAGCACGAGCCATCTGGGCCAGACGTGCTATTGGCTCCTCAATTTCCTTGCCTGCTGTGATCATCAAATCAGCCAGCTCATCGACTAATACAACGATATATGGCAGATGAACATAGCCATCCTTGCCAGTGGCGCGTTCATTGTATTGATCAATATTGCGAACCGTTTTCTTGGAAAGCAGATTATAGCGTTTCTCCATTTCCAACTCCGCGGAACGCAACGCATGAATGGCATTTTTCGGAGTTGTAATCACATATTCGTCTATGGACTCACTGGTAATCAGATGATAGCCCTGGAGGCGCTTATAGGTGGATAACTCCAACTTCTTGGGGTCAATCATAATGAACTTCACCTGATCAGGACGTGCACGATATAGAAGGGAAGTAATAATGGTGTTAATACAGACAGATTTACCTGAGCCGGTGGCGCCAGCGACCAGGAGGTGAGGCATCTTGGCCAGATCTGCCACAAATATTTCACCAGCTGTGGTCTTGCCAAGGGCAATTGTTAATACGGAGGCAGGCTCAGAGAATTTTGGTGAATTGATACCACTTTTGAAATACACAATTTCCGGTTCATCATTGGGGAGCTCAATTCCCACAGAATTTTTACCAGGAATTGGTGCAATGATACGGACGCTCTGTGCTTCCATAACTCTGGCAATATCATCAGAGAGATTTGCAATTTTCGATACCCGGATACCAGGACCTGGTTCCACCTCATATCTTGTGATGACGGGACCAGGGGCAATATTGGTCACACGACCATCCACACCAAAGGTCTCCAATGTCTGAATCAACAATTC
Source organism: Candidatus Neomarinimicrobiota bacterium (assembly GCA_016784545.1). NCBI lineage: Bacteria > Pseudomonadati > Fidelibacterota > Fidelibacterota bacterium. Next base: position 16,965 of record JADHUM010000060.1, on the reverse strand, counting down.
AGCCTTACGCAGTAGAATATCTTTTGATTGGCCAGCAGAAGTTGGCGGTGGTTCCATGAGCAAATCGACTGAGGGCAGTTTATACTCCCGTTTGGGGACCCGAACCTGAGTCTCATCGTAGTCTACTTGATCTTCAATTATGGCAGCTTCAATTTCTATTTCATTGGGCCTCAAAGTGGTTTGCTCCGCTTTCCCCAAATTCCCAGGCGGCATTTCTTCACGCTGAATCGGTGGTGGAGCTGTTTCCCCGACTGGTTCGGGAACTGGGTCAGATGTAGATCTTATTGGAGCAACGCGCTCCTCTTCACGCTGGATAGGGGCCTGTGCCCTCTCTTTAAGGTCCTTCACCTTGGCTCGCTTCTTACTGGCCATCTTGAGCTTGTTACGCAGCTCAGAGAGTCGATCTTCGATCCAATCATTGACACGACGGAATGAAAATCCGCGCCAGGCCTGGACGGTCACAATACCAATACTAAACAGGATGAGAACTGAACCCGGGAAACCCAGAAAATCTTTTATGAGTTGACTGATGCTAACTGTGAGATACCCGGAGTGTCTGAATAATTGATCTGAAGTCATGCCACTTTTCTCGGCGATCAGGGCAAAGAGGGTCATGAGGATCAGAGTGGTGGCAAAACTATACCCCGTAAACCTGAAAACAGGCTGAAAATCTTTATCAGTAAAAACAACATAGCCCCAGACACCAATTAATAGGGCAATGACAATTGATCCCCATCCCAGGAACATTTTGAATAACGCCCAGGAGATAAAAATACCGGCATACCCCATCCAATTGTGGAAATGTACACCTGGCATGATGCTTAATTCTTCAGTGGGCTCATGACTCACCAGACTGAGGAGTACAAACAGACCCACTACCATGGTGAGTATTCCAAGAATCTCGCGACTTTTTTCTTCCAGACTAATTTGCTTCTTTTTGACTACCATGGATTCAATTGGTTTTCTTATTTATAAACGGTGGTTTGATGACTTTGATGGCCAGACGACGTCCTCTAATATCAATACTGAGAGTCGTGTTCACTTTCTGGTGAGGTTTATCAATATATGCCAGTCCAATGCCCTTTTTCAAAGATGGACTCTGACCACCTGATGTGACCACACCCACCTTCTCATCCCCTGCATAAATTTCGTATCCGTGGCGTGGGAGGCCCCGATCCATCATTTCGAAAGCAACAAGAAAACGTGTGAGACCTGCTTCTTTCTGCTTTATTAGTGCATCACGACCGAGAAAATCCCCATGCTCCAAATCAGTGGCCCAACCCAGTCGGGCTTCCAGCGGTGTGGTGGTTTCATCAATATCATTTCCATAAAGACAGAACTTCATCTCCATCCTTAGCGTATCACGGGCACCCAGGCCAATGGGTGACAACCCATATTCTGCACCTGCTTCCATCAAAGCAGCCCAGAGTTGTTCTGACTCCTCAGGATCATGGTACAGTTCGTAGCCCAATTCACCTGTGTAGCCAGTTCTTGAGATGAGCATGGGTAACCCATTCACATCACCTATGGCAAAATGGTAAAATTCAAGACTATCAAGATTACCTGAGGTCAATTTGGACAGGATATTTTTTGATTCAGGTCCTTGAAGTGCCAGTAGGGCGATTCCATCTGAGCCATTGGTGAGTTGCACATCCTGAAATTTCTGCACCAGATCGGAAAGATGGTTCCAGTCCTTTTCCAGATTGGAGGCATTTACAACCAGCATAAAACGATCTGCAAACCGGTAAATGAGAAGATCGTCAACAATACCGCCATTTTCAAGGCACATGGTAGAATATTGGACCTGGCCTTTTTCCATTGATGCCACATTGTTTGCAGTGGCATATTCAACGAATTCCAGTGCTTGTTCTCCTGTTACCCAGAATTCTCCCATATGGGAGACATCAAATAACCCTGCCTGATTTCGCACCTTCTCATGTTCAGCAATGATACCCTCGTACTGAATGGGCATTTCGTATCCGGCAAAGGGTACCATCTTGGCACCAAGCGATTTATGAATAGCATTGAAAGCGGTTAGCTTCATGAATGTCGGTCCTCACACAATTATTCAGCTTTGAATCTAATGGCTATAAGATCAGGTCAAAATTGAAAATCAACTCAATATGGAGCACGAAGAGCGAATATGCCATATTAGAGTATTATTAATGAGATTGTGCACAATTTCCATATTGCTGCTTCCCTACCCAATTCAATGAATTATATTGCTTAAAAAGGGGTTAATAATGGCTTTACTCATCAGACTCTCACTTGTTTTCATTTTCGCTTTTGGAACACTATTGGGTCAGACTGAAATTTCTGCTCCCATCAAATTTGCCTGGCTCACCGATACCCATGTTGGTGGAAGAACTGGTGCTGAAGATCTCAGTATCGTTGTACATGATATTAATAAGAATGATAGCATCACTTTTGCTATAGTATCTGGAGACATTACCGAGCTCGATGTTGGTCAAAACCTACAACTGGCCAAAGCCATTTTAAATAGCCTCAGCATTCCCTACTACATCATTCCTGGCAATCACGATCTGAAATGGTCTTCTTCAGGTGGTCAACGCTTCGAACAGTTGTGGGGAGCAGATAGATTCAATGTCGAAGTTGGGGAATTCCGGTTTATTGGTATCCATCAGGGGCCTGTGCTTCGAATGGGTGCCGGTTACCTTGATCCAGCTGATATCTCCTGGGTCAAATCAATCCTCAAATCTCTGCCTGATCCTGAACAAAAAGTATTTATCGTCCTCCACTATCCTCTGGATCCATCAATTGACAATTGGCACGCACTCCGGGATGTCTTGCGACCCCATAATATTCAAGCAGTACTGCATGGACATGGTCATGCCAATCGGGCCACATCCTATGAGGGCATTCCAGGAGTCATGAGTCGATCTACTTTGAGACGAGGCCAGCAACCCACGGGCTATAGCATCGTAGATCTGTATCCCGCCTATGCCAATTTTACTGAAAGAATACCCCTGGCAGACAGTACCCACTTCTGGCATCGTCTTCCCCTGGGTCATAAAAACTCCCAGGATTCCCTCAGTCTGCCTTACCCTGACTATTCAGAAAATGATACCTCTGGGGTTGAGATAATCTGGCAGTACAAGACTGGATCACTCATTACGTCAGCACCTGCTGTAGAGAATGACCAGGTGTATATCAGTACAGTTTCCGGCGAGCTTTTGGCCCTTGATATTGAAAGTGGTCATGTGAACTGGAGTTGGCAAGCTGGAGGAGCCATTCACTCAACCCCTGCAGTGCAGGGCACACGAGTTGTCGTAGGATCTGTTGATTCAACCATTTCCTGCATTTCCAGCAGGAATGGTGAATTGCTCTGGCAGGTCAAAAGTAGCGCCTCTGTCTTCAGCTCGGCACTCATGGAGGGAAGAAAAGTGTACATGGGGAATGGCGATGGAGATTTTCAGGCTTTAAATCTTAGAAATGGAAAAAAGAAATGGACCTTTAGCGATGGATCAGGATACATAGAGACCAAGCCTGTTCTTGCTCAAGGCAAAATAATGTATGGTGCCTGGGATGAATCAATTTATGCCCTCAATGCAAGGAATGGGAATCTTGAGTGGCGATGGAGCGACGGAAGATCTGGATTATTATACTCGCCTGCCGCCTGCTGGCCAGTGGTGGCTAATGATAAATTATACATCGTCGCACCAGATCGTGTCATGTCAGCCATCAATATCTCAAATGGTGAGACTATCTGGCGTAAATCGGGCCACAGAGTAAGAGAATCCATTGGGATCACTGAAGACGGGTTGAATGTTTTCGCCAGAACCATGCAGGATTCAGTTCTCTCTGTAAAAACCGCAGGAGATACCTTTAACCTGGATTGGATAAAGCATATTGGCTTCGGGTATGACATCGCACCAAATGCAATGATTGAGAAGGACGGTTATATCTTTTTCACTACAGATAACGGAAGTGTTTTCTGTATGGAGCGGACTACAGGAGATCTCGTCTGGCGCCATAGAATCAGTGATGGATTGGTGAACACCCTTGAAGTGATAGATTCGAAACGAGTGATTTGTACAGCTGCCGATGGCAATGTGACCCTACTTAAGTATACCCGATGATGCATACGGCTTATTTGGAAGAATAGATTTTCCTGGCGATGTATTTGCCTATTTCCAGACTGGCAGTCGCTGCAGGTGATGGGGCATTTAATACAAAGATACCATTCTTTTGCTCAACGAGATCAAAGTCATCGATCAGAGTTCCATCAGATCGCAAGGCCTGAGCTCTAACGCCCGCTGCACCTCGTTGTAGATCATTGGATTCGATTTCAGGTATAAGCTCTTGAACACTTGAGAGAAACGCGGATTTCACCACGGAGCGATACATTTCTTTAAAACCTTCGCCAAGATATGAATCGGCCAATTTCCAAAACCCGGGGAAGGTCAGGGTTTCAAACAAATCTTTGCCATTGATCTTCAACCAGCTATAGCCTTCACGGCTAAAGGCCAGAACCGCATTGGGGCCGGCATGGATGCTGCCATCAATGAGACGTGTCATGTGCACACCTAGAAATGGAAATTTGGGATTGGGAACTGGATATATCAGATTTTTTACCAGTGACCGCTTATTCTGTTTTAGATGCCAGTATTCCCCTCTAAAGGGAATGATTTTCATACCAGGATCAACACCTGCACCTCTGGCAATACGATCTGAATACAGCCCCACGGTTGCAATGAGATATTTTGTTTGATACATATTCCTGGAAGTAGAGAGACTATACCCCCACTCCTGTTGTTTAATATCCGTAATTTCACAATCAAGGATCAGGTCGACGTCCATTTCCACAAGCAGTTCAACATATTTTGCAGCCACAACCTTAAAGTCCACGATACCAGTGGAAGGGACATGGAGTGCTTCAATACAATTGATATGGGGTTCGATTTCCAGAGCAGCCTCCCGCCCAATTCTTGAAACATCGAGCCCGTTGGCAGCAGCCCGATCATACAATAAATTCAGCCCCTCAATCTGCTCTGGAGCAGTGGCTACAATCAGTTTTCCGCATTGTTCATGGTGAATGTTATGCCTCTCACAAAAAGCCATCATGGAAGCATTTCCAGCTAGGGCAAAACGGGCTTTCTTGCTCCCCGGTTTATAATAAACCCCGGCATGAATGACACCGCTATTGCGACTGGATTGATGAAGGGTCCAATCCGACTCTTTTTCAAGGATGGCCAGCTTACAATCGGGGTCCCGCTCCTTAACGGCTAGGGCTGTAGCCAGACCGACGATGCCCCCGCCGATGATAATCTTATCGTAAATCATGGAGATTTATACTGCAAAAGGTGTGCTAGGATGAGTTTGTGAGTTGATGGGTTGGAGAGTTAGAGGGGTTTTTGAGTTTTTGAGTTATTGCAAGAATTGTATTGAGATTACTTTTGGAGGATTTTCTTGATCAATTGCTCTGTGGTCAGCTCGGTCTCGCTATCCTTCATGATTTTTCGAATTTTCGAATAAACTTCAGCCCGTGAATATCCCAAAGCTTCCAGAGCCATGATGGCCTCATCTTCAATACTGCTGGTACCAAGACTGGATGTCAGGCCACCTGGGTCACTGATTCCCAGGCCTTTTTCAATCTTTGGCTTGAGTTCCAGAATGAGTCTTTTGGCTGTGGTGGGTCCAATTCCTGGGGTTTTCGCAATGGTGTTGGCATCCTCGGCCATTACCCAGTTGCAGATATCATTGGGAGAGCCTCCAGATAGAATGGCCAGGGCTGCTTTGGGTCCGATTTTGGATATGGCAATTAAGTTGAAGAAGAACTTGCGTTCGTCCCGCTGAGCAAATCCATAAAGATCAAATATGTCTTCCCGGACATGGAGATGGGTGTAAATCATGACCTTCTCGCCGGGAGCGGGTAATTGTTCAAAGGTGCTATGGGAAACCTTCAGGCGATATCCTATGCCTGATGCTTCAACCACAACATGATCAGGTTGCTTGCTGATCAATTTGCCAGAAATAAACTCGTACATTAGATACCCATCTTAGCTAGTTTGTAATTTAGAGCATGACAAATGGCTATTCCCAAAGCATCAGAAGCATCCAAAGTTACTGGATCTTCTTTAAGCTTGAGCAATCGTTTCACCATATATAAAACCTGTTCCTTATCCGCTGCACCATTCCCGGTTACAGCAGATTTAACTTTGCGAGCGGCATATTCATGTACTTCCAGGTCAGCATGCTTCCCAGCCAACATGGCCACGCCCCGTACATGACCCATGAGTAAAGCCGTCCTTGCATTCTTCCCATAGAAAGCCTCTTCAATGGCCAGCACATCTGGTTCGAATTGCTTGATGGATTCAGCAATACCCTTATAGAGGACGGCTAATTTATCTGATAGTGAGTCACTGTTTTTGGTTTTAATAACACCAGAGTATACTGATTTAAAACGATTTCCGTCGTAGTCAACAACGCCAACACCTAGAATTCGTAGACCAGGATCAATGCCTATGATTCGCAGGTCCTACTCCAGTCCTTCCAGCATTTCATCCGTGAAATTCACACTGGCTGAAAGTTTTTGCATGTCATCATGATCATCAAGAAGTTCCATGAGATGGACCACTTTGGGAAGATCCTCAGCACTCACCTCTGTAAAATTATTGGGGATATTCTGGACCTCGGCAACTTCAACAGCATATCCGGCTTCTGCCACAGCTTCATTCACTGTATTCAGGTCATTGGGAGCAGAGACAATTTCAAAATAGTCGCCCTCATTGCTCATATCTTCCGCTCCACCTTCCAGAGCAGCCATCATGAGTTCATCCTCATCGACACCCTCAGTTGACACCTGGACCACCCCCTTGGTATCAAACATCCATCCTACGGCACCAGCCTGAGCAAGATTGCCGCCATGTTTGCTGAGCAGGTGGCGTATCTCGGAAACGGTTCTATTGCGATTGTCGGTGGCCACCTCCATCATGAGAGCCACACCACCAGGTCCATAGCCTTCATAAATGATTTCCTCAATGATGACACCTTCGAGATCGCCGGTACCTTTTTTGATAGCTCGTTCAATATTGACCGTTGGCATGTTGGAGGCTTTGGCTGTGGAAATAGCAGTCCGGAGACGAGGATTCATTGCTTCGTCGCCACCACCAGCACGGGCAGCGATGGTTAATTCTTTTGCAATCCGTGTAAATATTTTGCCTCTGGCAGCATCGACAACGGCTTTTTTTCTCTTAATGGTGGACCATTTGCTATGACCGGACATAATTCTCCCACTCTAATTTTCTAATTCAGGTGTATTTTCAGTCCTGATAACCCAGGCCCGTCTAAATCCATTTTGAAAGGCAAATTGCTGCAAACTTTGCGCATCTTCCCTGTTGTTCAATTTCCCGACCCTGATTTTGTAATACGGACTGTCAAATTGAATCATGATTTCGTTTTCGAAGATCGAAGCAGCTCTGGTTTCTAGCGCAATGGCTGCATCATAATTATTTGTACTACCCAATTGAACCCGAAACACAAAATTGGAATATTCGGCAACCGCCACAGTATCAATATCGTCACCGAGGTTGGAGTAATAGGCTTTCAATGATTTAATTTGCTCGATACGGGCTTTTGAACCGGGCCAATCGTGCAAAGTGGTTGGATCAAAAGATTCATCCAATTTGACCTTATTCTGCCCCAAAATGAGGAGGGGCAGCACCAGACTAATATAGACCAACAGCTTCATGAATTATCCATCCTGTTTTTCCGTCTTCCAATCTAAGTTCATACCAGGCATCTGTTGCATCTAAAATTTCAGCCGAAGTTCCTTCATGAATAACGAACAAAGTGCTGGATCCTGGTATGGGTGCACTGGTTACTTCCGCCTCATCAACCAATAATACAGCATGTTTCTCATTTAAGGCAGTTGATCTGTCAATGAGCCATCCGCCCACCACCAAAAGCAGGATTCCAAGAACAATAGATACAGGCAAGAATACCCGCCCCATGGGACTCCTCCGGGTCAGTCGATAAAGCCCGATTCCCAAGATCAGCAGACTGAAAAGGACTTCCTCGAGAAATTTTAATTCAGCAAGCGAAAGACTTTTACGCAAGGCTTTGAACCAGGCGATGAATGGCATTGGTTCAGGCAATTCGAAGCGATCTTTGAGGAAGAGCCTTGAATATTGAAGATTGTGCAAAATATCAGGATCGCGGGGACTCAACTGTCTGGCTTTTTCAAACTGTAAAATGGCTTTTCCGTATTCCTTTTCAGAAAAATATGCACATCCCAGATTATAGTGAAGCGCAGGAGATACCATATCAGTGGCCAGGACTTTTTCATAGGAAGCTATGGCAGACTCAATTTCTCCTATTTCATAATAACTGTTCCCCTGATCCATAAGACCCTGGACATCTACAGCAAAAACGGAGCTTAACATCGCTACCAGAAGCAGGGAACTCATCAAGAAGTTTCTCATTACAGGACCCTCCTTAATTTCTGAAACAGTTCCTGGGTAGTGGTTATCCACTCCGGGGCTGACCGTTTCACAGCGCCAGGAGCAAAACGATCCATGGCCAGGTCCTCGAGGAAGGCTCTGCTTTCATCAATAATTTCCTGAGGAACGTCATGTTTACTCAACAATTCTATAAATTCAGACGTATCCAGAGTATTCTCTGACACATTCAGTCGAGCACCAATAAATCCCGTGATGCATTGATGGAGTAGTGCCCGTAATTCCTCTGAATCTTCTGAAAGCTTCTCTGCCTTCTTAATTTGCTTTCGGGCTTGTTTAATAGCGTTTGTCCGACGTCGCAAATCCACATTCCCCTCAAGACGTCTAGACTGATATTCATACGCGAAGATTCCGCCGAGAACCAGCAATCCCAAAATGTGAAGCGCCCAGAATGCTCCACCCATAGATGAAGTCTGTGCTCTGGTAAATTTTGTATCTGTAGATTTGATGTAGCGAATATCTTCCTGCATCAATTCAACCTCTTCCCTGCTATACCCTGAGGTAACTACAGGTCGGGAGCCCTCAACATCATAAACACTCAATTCTATTTTACCGGAATTCCTGGTAATATATCGCTCTGTTTTTAAGTCGAAGTATGTGAATTCAATGGGGTCAATGAGAATTTCACCTGCAATTCGTGGCACCAGCAGGTAAGTTGATTTTTTTGAGCCAGAGTGTTTCATCCCTTGAATACTGATTTTTTCTGTACGCTCGGGTTTAAACACATCAATCCCATCAGGGAGCTTTGGCTCAGGGAGTTGCAGGGATTTAAAATTACCCGATCCTGTGAGAGAAATACTCAAACCAACTGCATCATTGGCAAACACAGCATTGGTATCCAAACCTGCGCGAATTTGAAAATTACCCACTGCTCCATTAAACTTCCGAGGCCTGGGTTCAGGCAAACTTCGTACATTTATCTTAATGGGATTGGAGAGAAAGTTTTTTGTCGCTTTTCTATTGGCCCCAAAGAACGGATCATTGAAAAATGGATCGTTAAAGCGACGGTTGCTTCTCTGATTAGATTTAACCTCTATTTCCAGCTCAGTCTTCAGGGGGTCAATAACCAATTCACCAGATTTGGTGGGATAATATAAAACAGTTTTCAAAACTGCTGTATTATACCGAACACCATCGACTACTTCTGAGACCAGCCTGGGCTGGGCAGACTGCGGTACTTCTTCAGCCCAGAAACCCACAGCATCAGGCAGTTTCTGAACCTGATAATTATACACACTAACCTGGGTAAAGAGTTTGTAGCGTACTGTGAGTGGTTCCCCCACATAGACACTGGATTTGGATGGAATGGCTCGCAAATAAATGGTTTGGTTAGCAGATGCCTGCTTTCCACCAGATCCACGGGCGGCAATAATTTCAAGCTTCAAGGGCTGGGTTTTATATCTTGTACCATCAAGAACGACATCCACTGCTGGGAACGTGACCTGACCGGCTTCCATGGCCACAAAAGTATAGCTAATAGTTTTTTTGCTGCTGGTTTTGCCATTTACAATCGTGTAATTGGATGACTGCATGGGTCCGGAGAGGAGTGCAATTTTATCAATATCACCCAGTCGCACGTTGGGCATGACATCGCTGCCCTCGACTTCAAGTTTCCAGGTGAATGATTCTTGAACCAGAACCTGGTTGGCATCCAAACTGGCCGTGACACGGGGCTGACTAAAAGCAATCGAGCTGAGTAGCAGAAATAGTGAGAAAAGGGAATACTTGATCTTCATCTCATTACCAATCCTTCTCATTGTCTTTTCCTGAGGTCTTTAATCTGATCTGTTCACGCATATTTTCAGTTTCACGGTCTTTCAGGGCATCCAGCAATTGCTGGGCATTCATTAACTCTTCTTTATTGACTTGTTCTTCACCATCTGAAGGCTGCTGTTCCTGCTGTTCCTGTTCTCCCTGATCTTGCTCATCCTGGGATTGTTGCTGGTCCTGCTGGTCTTCCTCATCTCCTTCAGAGTCTTCCTGATCCTGTTGCTGCTCTTCTTGTTTTTCCTCATTCTCGTCCTGGGAGTCCGAGTCTTGCTGATCCTGTTTATCCTGCTTTTTCTTATCGTCCTCCCCATCCTGAGAATTTTGATCTTGAGGAGGAGGCGGAGGCATATGGTTCAACAGTTCCAGGTTTGCTTTTGCATCTTGATCACCTGGACGAATTCGGAGGGCTAGTTTGTAAAAGTCTCGGGCTTTCTCCACCTCCTGTTTGTTCAGATAGGCATTCCCCAAATTGTAATATACATCGGCAAGGGCATTTTTGTCTTTGAGACTCAGGGCCTTTTCGTAAGAGCCAATGGCTTCATCAAGATCACCCAATCTATAATTGGCATTTCCCTGGTTGTAATGAATATCTTTTAAATCTGGATTCTCTTCCAGTAGTTTATTCCAGGCTTCAACAGCCTCTTCATATTTTTGCTCATCGAATGCTTTTTTTGCACTGGACTGAGCAAACACAGTTAGTAGCGGGAAAAAAACCAGCATGATATAAATAATCAGGCTCCTGGGTCGATTAATCACTGATGTAATCTCCTTCCCAGTTTCTTTCAGTTCCATGCAAATCTGTTATCAATAAATCAAGTATGAGAAAAAGTAAGGCTATCCAGGCAAACCAATGAAACTGCTCCTTAAAATTGGTGAATTCGTGGCGACTGAATTCCTTCTGCTCCATTCCCAGGATATCATTGTAGATTTCTTCAAGCCCAGCTGATGCAGTATTGAGATGTACAAATCTTCCACCGGTTTCTACACTTATGGATTGGAGTGTTTCTGTATAAAGTCTGGTTGTGACGACTTCGCCAGAACTGGTTTTACGATAACCCAGTAGACTTCCCCGATCATCATATAGAGGGATTGGTGTGCCTGAGAATGAACCAATTCCAGCAGTATGGATAATGACGTTCTCTTTGCGAGCTCGCTCAAGAACTTCGTCCAGATTGCCTTCATGATCTTCTCCGTCTGAAATCACGATCATGGCCCGATGTTGTTGATCATCAGGATCAAAGGCACTGAGACCAATCTCCAGAGCATTCTCAAAGGAGGTCCCCTGGACACCAATCAACGACTCATCAGAGATATCCAAAAACATATCAAATGCAGAGTAGTCCAAAGTAAGGGGTGTTTGGAGATGAGCCTGTCCAGCAAACACCACAAGTCCAACCCTATCACCTCGTAGTTCTTTGATCAATTTCCTCAACTCAAATCGAGCTTTCTCAAGACGATCGGGTTTTATATCCTGGGCTCGCATTGAATTGGATACATCCAGAAGCACTACGATATCAACACCTTCACGGTGAATCTCTGTTAATTCATCTGAGAATTTGGGTCCCCACACAGCAAAGAGGAGCATCAGGATGGCAAGGATGCGGAGAATATCCTTGGTCAATCTTTTACGCTTGCTAACACTTCTGGAGAGTTGTTCAAGGAGTTCAGGATCACCAGCTCTCTTTAGCAAATTTTTGCGGGAGAAGCGAAACCACACACCAATCATTATCATCAGAGGGATTATTGACCAGAGTAAGCTCTGGAGCCAGATGGGATATGTTTCAAATTGAATCATCAGGGGAATCTCCTGAAGACCAGTCGTTCCAGGATGAATTCAATAATCAAAAGGAAAAGCGCCAGGAGCAGGGGAAAATAAAAGAGCTCAGCATGCTGCACATATTCTCTGACACTATACTCAGTCGTCTCCATCTCAGAGATTTCCTGATAGACTGCAGCCAGGCTCTTTTCATCAGTAGCTCTAAAATATTTGCCACCTGTAATATCAGCAATTTTGGTTAATGTTTCTTCATCAATATCGACCTGAACCGGCATGGTTCTCATACCGATAACGGTTTGGACAGGCATGGAAGCAGTTCCCCGGGTCCCTGCACCAATGGTATAGATTCGAATACCAAACTCTTTGGCCAGTTCTGATGTCGTAATGGGATCCAACTCACCAGCATTGTTGCGACCATCTGAGAGCAACACAATGACCTTGCTTTTTGCATCGGAGTCCCTCAATCGATTGATAGCGCCTGCAACAGCCATCCCAATAGCTGTGCCGTCAAATTTTTCATTGACGATTTCAAGCTGGGAAATGAATTCATTCAGTCGGTTCAAATCCGTCGTCAAGGGGCATTGCATAAAACTTTCCCTGGCAAATACGTTTAATCCTATGCGATCATTCTGGCGCTGAGAAACAAAAGTCTGGGCAACCTTTTTGACTGCTTCCAATCGGTTGGGCTTGAAATCCATGGCTCGCATGGAGCCAGAGATATCAATCACCATCATGATATCAATTCCCTCAGCATTCACCTCTTGAAGGGCGTTGCGTTCCTGGGGGCGCATCAAGGCCACAAAAATAGCCATGATTGCCAGAATTCGTAATGTGTAGAGCATATGTTTTCGCCACATACCCGTGGTTTTTGAAATTCCCTCAAACATGAGGAGAGATGAAAATCTCAGGGTCCCAAATCGTTTTTGAGAATAGAATACATAGACAATCAGCAGCACAGGAATACTAAGCAAGAGCCAGGCTAATTGGGGGTATTGAAAGGCGAGTATCACTATATTTCAAACATTCTTTTAATCGTGTTCATCTATCCGTTTTTCCAAAACATCTTTTATAGTCATTGAGCTAATCTTTGTTTCATATAGATGTGATATTTTTTGAGAATATCCTGTTCAAATGGAACGAATATAAAATCCATGTATTCGGGGCTCCTTAAAGCCCGGCGATTAGAATTATGATAATATTCAGATTGGGTAGAATTGTGACAACTTCTACGAATTCAGGAGAAGTCTTAGTCTTCTTTTTTTTCTTCAGTCTTTTCTTCGACTTTTGGTTCAGCAGGCGTATTGCCAGCTTTTTCAATTTCATCAGTAATACCGCTCAGGGCACCCTTGAATTCTCGGATTCCCTTCCCCAGACCCTTGGCCATTTCAGGCAAGCGTTTTGCACCAAAGAAAATCAATATAAATAAGATGATAATTAGCCATTCCCAGCCGCCAGGTAAACTCATGGATTACTCCTTTATATTTAATACTTAATATTGAAAATCGAACATTGATTTAACTTCACAAAGGCAAGCTACGCCATTGATAACTCCACATGAGGTCGATAATTTCCTAAGTAGCTCATTCTCCCTCTTCATATCACATTGTCTTCAATTTTCAATTTTCAATTACACCCTATAGTAACGCAAAAGATAATAAGCAACACCCATTCCCACGACACCCATAAAGTTCACTTTTAGAGTAAAACCGAAGGTGAGAGAGAAAATTCTAAGATCGAGGACAAAGGGTTCAGCTAATCCATATTTTGCCGTATCGAAGGAGAGAACAAAGAAATCCCTCACAACACTCTCAGGGAGCAATGCTGCTGCCACATCACCCAGCACTGAGCCAATGATGGCACCACTAACAATCATAAGAACAATTATTTTTATGTTACGACGTCTTGGATCCATTACTCAACCCCAACCTCATCATCACGTTGGGTCCGGGTCCATTTTAACAGGCTTAAAAGAATCATAATTACGGCAAGGGGGAACATGAGGAAGCCCTTGCTAGCGAATACCAGAATAATCATAATCACGCCAGAAATGAGAGATAATTTCTCTTTTGATGTCCCTTTCAGACTCATAGGAGGTGATTTTGAAAAGGGAATCTTTGATAGCATGAGACTTGAAATAATCATCACCAGAGGTAAAACGATTCTAGCCTCACCACCGGGTTGACGTGGGATCCATCCTAAAAAAGGATAGTGATGTACCTGGCTCATAAAAAGCCAGATTCCAACAACCGTCAGAGCCATCAGGGGTGTGGGTACACCAAAAAATTGACCTTTTTGGGCACTCTCAGCTTCCAGATTGAATTTTGCCAATCTGATTGATCCCAGCATGAGAGGCATGAAAGCATAAAATCCACCTACCAGCTGCCCCAGGGGTTCTGCCCAGACCATATAAACGAATACGGAGGGAGCCAGACAAAAGGTGATAATATCTGCCAGAGAATCGAACTGGATTCCAAAATCGGAAGTACTATCCAGGGCCCGTGCGATTTTTCCATCGAACCCATCAAAGATGGCTCCAAAAATGATGAACCAAGCCGCCCAGAAATAGTCACCGTTGGCAGAGGAGAGGATAGACATAAAGCCCAGGAACATATTAAAGATAGTAAAGGAGTTGGGGATAAATCTTCGGCGTGGATTTTCCTTGAGGGGTAGTCTTTTGCGTGCAGGATCGCGTACCATGATTAATCCATTCTCGCCAGGATGGTGAGACCACCACGCACTGGCTCTTTCATTTCTACCAGAACCTTAGCGGCCCTGGGAATAATAACATCCATTCGACTTCCAAATTTTATGAGACCATAACGATCTCCCTGGGTTACTTCGTCGGCTTCACGGAGATAATTGATGATTCGACGGGCCAAGGCACCTGCAATCTGGACAAATTTGACTTTCATCAGGTCATTCTCCACGCCCACTACACTTTGCTCGTTCACCTCTGAGGCATCCAAAGCGAAAGCTGCCTTGAAGGCACCGTATTTATAGTCAACAAATCCAATTTTTCCGGAAATGGGAACTCGATTGATGTGGACATTTAAGGGAGATAAAAACATGGTGATCAGGGTTGCATCACCCACATAGTCATCTTGAACATCCTTGATATCAACTATGACACCATCACCGGGACTTAAGATGTGTTTGGGGTTGACAACTACTTCACGTTCAGGATCCCTGAAAAAGTATAGGGTAAAAAGCAATAGCAAACCGCTGAGCATTGATGGGATTTTCCAGTAAAGGGAACCCCCACTGAAAAAACTAATTGTGGCCAGGATGAGTGTTAGCCCTAACACAATCACGATATTTGGATATCCTTCACGAGCCATAAATGTCTTTATATTTCCTCTCTATTAAACCGCGCAAAGATAAGCTCGGCTCCTACAGAATAAAACACGCTTTTCGGTGGGAAAAACAGCCTAGTAGAGGGGCAAACTTTGTGTTTTACTGAGATTATTTTTGAATAAGTATTAAAACAATCACTCACTGGAGGGAGCGACGGTCTCACCCAGTACGATGGGAATGGCCATACTCTCTGTTTGGCGCAAAATATTCAGCGTCAGTTGATCACCCCGCTTGAGATCCTGAAGATTGAAATAGGCAAAAATATCATCATCCGTTTGAATACTCTGACCATCAAGACCCACAATGAGATCACCAACTTCAACACCTCCTCGAGCGGCAGGTGAACCATCTTTCACTCCTACAACCACCACCCCCACAGTCGATCCCAGATTTAATAGTTGTGCGGTTCGAGGGTTATTGGGGCGATAACTGATCCCCGTTGAGTAATTTCTATCTACAAAACCCTTAGCCCTTAATTCATCAATGATACCGATGGCTCGATTGATTGGTAAGGCAAATCCGATCCCAATTGAGCCGGTGCTATTGGCTCCAGAAAAGATAAAGGTATTGATACCCACAACCTGTCCATCCGAGTTCACCAACGGTCCCCCACTGTTTCCAGAATTGATTGATGCATCAGTTTGTATCATATCCTGATAGATGCGCCCTGATTGCTGAAATCCAAAGTCCATATGCAGGCTGCTGATAATTCCAGCAGTTGCGATGGGCATTTTACTTTCGCTAAAGAGTCCAAATGGATTTCCCAAAGCGATGACCCACTCACCCAAGATAATTTCATCGGAGTTACCCAATTCTGCTGCAGGGTACTGTCCTCTATCAATGATTTTAATGATTGCCAGATCAGTTTTTTCATCTATGCCCACAACCTCGGCCTTATGCTGGGTCCCATTCGCCAGAGTGACCATAATTTCCACACTATTCTCCACAACATGAGCATTGGTTATGATATAGCCATCCTTGTCATAAATGAATCCTGAGCCAATTACTGCCTCCTTTTCCTGGAACCAGCGTGGTGTGCCCGGCATAATAAAGCGCCAGAAAGGATCGGACATGAGGGGAGATTGTGAATATCTGATCTGGGTTGTGGAAATGCCAACAACTGTAGGTGAAACATCTGCAATTCCTCGTGTAATTGCAGTTTCTCTGGAGTTAAATAGAGAAATCTTTTCAGGAATCTCAGCCGGGGAAATGCTTGGAATAGCCAGGGTCTCATCTGCGGTATCACTCGTAGCAAACTCACTTATTCCAGGAATTTGCCAGTTTCTCAATTCTCTGAGAGAAAGTGTCAACATTCCCAGAAAGAGGGCTAAGGCGAAGATTAGTGAAGTGATTTTTTTCATTTTAGCTTTATCATTCCATATCTCGAATGTGAATAATAAACTTTAATACCTGATCACACAAGTTCATCCTTGAGTACCTACCATGTCCCTGATTCCGATATAAAGCCCAGTTAAAGAGTTTTGTCTGATACATTTGATCAAAAAAGTTTGTGGGTTCACGATATCTGATTATCAGCGATCTTTAGATGAACAGTTTCCTTTCTGTTAAGTAATATGTCTCATA
>JADHUM010000059.1 GCA_016784545.1 Candidatus Neomarinimicrobiota bacterium | reverse complement strand
TAATTATTTTACAATTAATAACAAGAATAAATACAACTTATCTAGTTTATTATCAAAAGGTTACGCATGATCTGTCTAGTCGCGGGATCGAAACCCTAACTAAGTATCCTCTATTGGACCCCCGTTTTCACACAGCCTCGTAAGTCGGGTGTTGGATCACTTCAGAGAAACCCTCACATTAAATACCAGTTGAAAAGTATCATAGTAGGTGATCAGATATCCCTGATCACTTATAAATAATTCATCCTTGGTTTCAGAATAGGTCAGGATATTCTTTGCTGAAAGGGTGGAATTCACTGCGAAATGATTCCAGTCCTGTTGCAGATCCACAGAGACATCCACATTGTGTTTGGGCTCCAGAAAAAGACCATCATCCTCTGAATAAATCTTACGACCATCCCACCACATGTTGGCATTGTAAGTCAAATTGCCTCTTCTCAGTGTGAAACCTGAAGTATGACGATAGCTAGGCTTCCCCGGAAAAATGGCTGGTTCATCCAGATTCAAAAACATGGAACTGAAATCAATAATGCCTCGTTTGGAGGGGAGATGAAATTTTCCAGATACCTCAACACCTGATATGGCTGCTTCATAAGAATTGACAGCAACGGGAGGCTGCCCCTGGATGTATCTCAACAAAAGTTTATTGATATAGGCATTATCAAAAATATTGATGTGCCCATCGAATTTGGTAATGGGAGATCCGGGACGGGCCTGGTAACTGAAATCGATACCCAGATCCATGGTATTCACATCTTCCTTCAATAAGCCTGTTTGCTGATAGATTGGTGTGGTGGTAATTTTCCTGAGAAACTCATCCTGAAGTGTTGGCAGTCTGCTGTTGTTACCCAGAGAAGCATAGGTGGTATAATTGAATCGCTTGATGATACCGGCAAGTTTAAAACCAAGGCGTTTGGCGACGATATAGTGGTTATTGAAAGCATCATCCGTAATCTCGTCGATACGGTATGGCTCTTCTTCACCGGTACGATAATATCTGCGTATTTCGTCCCAATTATAGGTCGTATTCACATCATCGTATCGAATCCCTAATTCGAAGACCACCTGGTTCATAGCTGGGACATCACTTTCCACTAAATACTTAGAAACCACAGTCACGGATTGATCATTGCGATCAAGTTTCAGATCCACGGTCTTGTCAAAGATGGGAGGTATGGCAGAACTGGAGGGACCTCGATAGTATTCAGTACTCCCGGCGAACTGGACCAGAGTCTCGGTTGCACCACTTCGGAAAAATTTGGCTATTCGATAAGAGGAATTATTTCCATGAGGTTCCTGGGTATAAAGAGGGTTTCTGGTTGAGAAGTCCCAAAAGCTCACCCCAAAACTATCTTTGCGATAGGCATAGTCCAGCTGCCAGTCTTTGCCCAACCAGGGAAATTCACCAGTATAGCGGGCATTATAAAGCTGGTTTTTTGAGTTGGTGTTAAATGATTCGGCTTCACCCTGGAGGGTTTGGGATTCCTGGCTAATGACTTTGAAGCGAAGATTTCCAGTAGGCAAATTCCAGTTCAGCATGGCGCTGCCAAAGAGATGTTCTGACTCGATATCTTCAGCAAAAGTCTGATAGAGTCGGGAGCGTTTGACCAGTTGTGAACTAATTGTAAAATGATCAGCAACATAACTGAGTCTGCCAGTCGTCGTACCATTTCCACCGTTATTCAAGTCCATAGAATTGGAAATGAGTAATTCTGTGTTTTTGGGGACCTGACTATAGATATTGACCACACCACCGAAGGCGCCCACTTCATAGGGCAGGGTTGACGCCCCCTTAATCACCTCAATATTATCCACATCCTCCATGTTGATGACGCTTAGATCGGCAACATTTGTGAAGGAATCGTTGATTTTGATACCATCCAGATAAACGGGTGTTTCATTGGCGTTTGATCCACGAATGCTGATAGTTTGTGCACCATCCATCTCAGTCGAAATGACAACGCTGCTTATGCTTCTGGTGATTTCTTGAAAGTCTTGAATAGCTCGGGTTCTGAGTTCAGAAGCACTGACTGATTGACGGGCAGAGCTAACATCATAGTGGGCAGGCAGCCGCACAACACTCACATCCACAGGGGCTAGCTGTACCGTCTCAGGCCACAGATCTATCCGCAATGTCCGCGTATCCAGGGCAGTTTTTTCCGCCGTTGTATACCCGATATGCTGGATAACAATGGTCAGAGGGAATTCTCTATTTGTTTCAAGATTGAAGTTGCCATCAATATCTGTGGTAGTTCCAATATCGGTGTCTTTGATGATGATATTTGCATTGGTCACTGGTTCGCCTGAATGGGAGTCCAATACTTCACCTCTCAATAAAGTTTGAGCATACAGGCTTGGCAGTGTTGAAATAGCAGTTATTATGAGGTAGAGTAATAGTTTCTTCATGTTGTTTCCTCCAGGGGAGGGCAAATATACATCAGGTGAATGGTATTGGGATGGATATTTCGACGAATGGTTTTATTCTGATATTGAAAGAAGTGGCTTGATTTTCCCGGCCATGACATCGTATCCAGCCTGGTTTGGATGCAGACCATCCCGAGTCAGATCAGGATTTAAATAGTGCATGTCCCCGAGGAAGTGTGGGTACAGATTGATAAATCCAATGTCTTTTTCAAGAGCCAGTCGTGCAAGAAAGCCATTGATCCTTTTGATTTGATCAGGAGGACAGTTTTTCCAGCGGGGAGTGGTAGGCAGTATGGAGAGCAAATAAATATCAGTTTCTGGCAGACCTGTCATCAAGGTATCCACCAGGGTGACAAACATGGTTTTCAGATAGTCATCATTGCGTTTATCACCAATATCATTAATGCCAATCATGAGGAAGAGTTTTTTGGGCTTTAGACTCAGAGCTGAATTATCCAGTCGCTCAATGATTCCGTCCACGTGATCAGCAATAATGCCCCGGTTTACAACCTTGTGCCCAGGAAAATAATGGTCAAGGTCAAACCCTTCCGTGATGGAGTTTCCTAAAAAGACGACATCAACCTTACCAAGACTATCCATCTCAGCATTGAATTGCTGGTTTCTAGTGTGCCAATGCTCGGTCCGTTCACGTGCTTGAGCAAACAGCGAGGTGAAGCTGACCAGCAGACAGATGAAAACTATAAGGAGCTTTTTGTTTTCAGACACAAGGGACAATCCTCAAATATTTTTCAGGGATAATATCCACAATTCTTTGAACAAGCCCACGGGCTGCAAAAAAGCTGATTCCAAGACCCACACAAGCCAACAGAGAGGCAGATAACTCACGGGGCAATATATTCTGAAAGGGGAGGACATACCCTAAAAACAAACCCATGAGGAAAGCAGCCATGGGAAGTCCGAATTGAATAAGGGCGAGATGCAGCTCCAGATTCGAAAGTTCCTCGATTTGCACCTTTTGACCCGCTTGAAAGTCTCCGGTCTGGGGCAGTGTTAATAAGCGCTCGGATTGCTTGCCCGGTGCACAGACCACCTTTAATCCACAGGTTTCACAGGCATCCCCCGTGTCAAACAGGATGGTAACCTGGGAGCCATCGGCAGACTGGATAAAACCAGTTTCACCATTATAAAGCATCAGGCGCTGAGTGCTTCCGCTTCAGGTACGGCTTCCAGAACAATCAAGGCATTGGTGGAGCACTTGTCCGTGGGCAGTTCTTTCCCCTGCCCGTACAGATGATAATCGATGCGCGCCAGGTTGTTCTCCATGGTCATGAGACCCTCTTCAACACCCCGCACACATAGCCCGCAACCCACACAGGCTTTGATACAGATTTTCCGGGAGTCTTTGGGTGTATCCGTGTTACGGCAGGCCACAAAAATGGTGTTCGTGTCTGGATGCAGTTCAATAATGTCCCGGGGACAGGCATCCACGCAATTACCACATCCCGTGCATTTGTCCTCATCAATGAGGGGCAGACCATTTTCACTCATCTCCATGGCATCAAAGGGACAGGATTCAACGCATTCCCCAAAACCAAGACAACCATGCAGACAGAGTTTATCACCACCACCGGTGATATGAGCCGCAGTGCACTTTTCGATGCCAAGATATTCACCCTTGTGGGCACTTTCATAATGACCGCCCTGGCACATGACCCGGGCAATGATCTTTTCACCCTTAGTGGCTTCCAGACCCAGGATGCCAGCTATGGCTTCCCGGGCATCATCATTACACACGGGACAGCCACTAATTTCCACCTTACCATGGACGATGTTTTCGGCAAAGCTACCACAGCCAGGCAGACCACAGCCACCACAATTAGCGCCGGGGAGATTATCCACCACCAAAGCAATACGTGGATCTTCCTCCACATAAAACTTCTTATTGGCAACGGCCAGGCCAGCAGCAAAAAGAGCCCCCATACCACCCATGCTCAACATTGATACACCGATTGATGCTAGATCCATTATTCAACGTCCTTTTCGTCACCCTGCCTGCCAAGTCGAAGCCGAGAGGCGTAGACTGGAACTACGTCGAAGGGTGTCTCTGTGAGAATCATGCTTCGACGGGGCTCAGCATGACAATTCAAAATAAGTTGTGATAAAAACTGCATATTCTATATCATCCCCGCAAAACCCATAAATGCCAGAGCCAGGCCACCTGCCACAATCATGGTGATGGCTGCTCCCTGGAAATATTTTGGAACCGGAGCCAGCTCCAGCTCTTCTCGAATACCGGCCATAATCACCAGGGCCAGTGTAAAACCTACACCGGCCCCCAGTCCAAAGATCACGCTCTCCATAAAAGTATAGTCCCGTAGAACGGAAAAGAGTGCCAGACCAAGGATGGCGCAATTGGTGGTGATCAGAGGCAGGAAAATACCCAGGGTATCGTATAGGGGTTTACTCACCTTGCGGATGAACATTTCAACCAACTGTACCAGAGATGCAATGACCAGAATGAAGCTGACATATTGAAGTATGACCACATCAAATGGGACCAGAATAAGGTGATAGATCAGCCAGGTAACTACGGCTGTAATCAGCATGACAAAGGTAACTGCCATCCCCATAGACACGGCAGATGAAACTCGCTTCGAGACACCAACAAAGGGACAGATTCCCAGGAAGTAGGCAAGTACAAAGTTGTTAACGATGGCTGCTGAAAAGAAAATTAGAAAATAGCTCACGAGACAGCCCTCCTTGCCTTAGATCGAGAGGGATCGTTGTACCAATTGGCCAGGGCAATAAGAATACCCAGAGTCAGAAATGCACCGGGCGGTAAAATCATGACCATCCAGGGTGTGAACCAATCGCCAAGAATGGCGAACCCAAAGATGCTGCCTGAGCCCAGAATTTCTCGAAGAATCCCCAGAACCACCAGCACGATGATAAACCCTATACCCATACCCAGGCTGTCCAGAAGCGACCGCCCGATCCCGTTTCGTGAGGAAAAGGCTTCCTGGCGTCCCAGAATCAGACAGTTCACTACAATCAGGGGGATGTATGGTCCCAAAGAAGCAGAAATGGCGGGGAAATAGGCAGCCAGAAATCGGTCAGCCACCGTAACAAAGGTGGCAATGATGACGATGTATCCAGCGATTCGCACCTGATGGGGAATGAAATTTCTCAACGCGGATATCATCAGGCTTGAACTCAAGAGTACAAAAGTAGTTGCCAGACCCATAGCCAGACCATTGTTGGCCGCATTGGTTACAGCCAGTGTGGGGCAGAGACCCAGGAGGCTGGCCATGACAGGATTCTCTTTCCAGATACCCTTGAGGAATTCAGCTTTTAGTGACAGGCTGGAGTTCATGATTCTGGCCCTCCTTTGGATGTCCAGGCAGATTGGATATCAGCAATTTGTTTGTTGAGAATGTTAGTGACAGCCTTGGATGAGATGGTGGCACCTGTGATTCCCTGGACTTCATTGTTATGGGTGGGCTTGGCGTTTTTGATAACTACGATTTCAGGAGAGGTGTGGACGCCTGCAAACTGAGCAGGAAACCAGTAGGGGTCTTGCTTGTTGGAGGGATCCACCACAATCTTGGTTCCCAGTCCTGGTGTTTCGATCTGTTCCAGCACCTTGATGCCAGTGAGCTCGGTCATGTCAGGCGTAAGACCCACCATAATGCGCAGCGCTCCCTGAAACCCGCTCCCCACAGCCATAAAAGCGATCCCAACAGGATGCTCAGAGCTATCACGAGTTGCAATGTACAGGGTCCCAAATTCGGTTTCCTCGCTTGTATAGGTGTCGTGGGCAGGGAGGACATCTCCAATGGCCGCCTTGAGGGCTTCCTGACGATGAAAGGCAATCTTGGGTTTGGTTACAGTATCCCAACCAGACAGTATTCCACCAGATAAAACGGTGATCAGGGTCAGCACCAGAATCATACGTGTAGATAGGTTCATTTTACTCATGCGCGGACCTCCCCGAAAAATTTGGGTCGGGTATAACGATTGATGAGCGGTGTAAAAGCATTCATGAGCAGAATGGAGTACATGACGCCCTCCGGTAGACCACCAAAGAGTCGGATAATCACCAGGATGAAACCCGCTCCAGCGCCAAACATCCAGGCACCTCGAGCCGTTACAGGGGAGGTAACCATATCAGTAGCCATAAAGAAGGCTCCCAACATGAGTCCACCACTAAACAGGTGAAAAACAGGTGAGGGATATGACTCAGGTGAAATCAGCCAGAAAGCCCCGCTCACGAGAAAGGTGGACAGCAGAAAACTAAGAGGAATCCGCCAATCCGCATATTTTCTAATCAACAAATAGATGCCACCAACCAATATGGCAATGGCAGAGGTCTCACCCAGAGAACCACTGATATTTCCTGTGAGCAATCCTGATAATTCACTGGTGACACCTTCAAATTTGAAGAGTCCCAAAGGGGTGGCTGCCGTGACTCCGTCCACATCGGCATAGCGGGCAGTGAGCGGCCAGGTCCAGGTCGTCATGGGAACGGGAAAACTGGCCTGCAAAAAGGCTCTTCCCAATAAAGCCGGGTTAAAAATATTATAGCCTAACCCGCCAAAGAAATGTTTCCCCACGACAATGGCAAAGACAGATCCCAGCGCTGTACCGCCCAGGGAAAAGGATGGTGGCAAAGTCAGCGCCAGCAAAAGACCAGTTATCAAGGCGGAGCCATCGGGAATGGTAAAGGCTTCACCCTTGACCTTGTTGACCAGCATCTCAGCGATCAGGGCCGCGGAAACACTGGTGAGTATAATTCCTGCTGCTGCCCACTGGAAATACACCAGGGCCAGAACGGTGGCAGGCACAAGGGCTGCAATGACATTCCACATAATTCTGGGTACGGTGTCTCGAGTGTGAAAGTGGGGCGATGAAGCCAGGATCAGGGGTATCTCGGGTTTGTATAGCTTGTCCCTTGGATCCTTTTTCGGTTTCACCGGTTTTTTAGGAATTTCGGGCTGTTCAGGCTGGGCTTGAGGTAGATTTTCGTCAGTCATGGGAACTCCGCTAAGCCTGGGCTTTTATTTTTTGTTGCTGTTCTGTGGATTTGACTTTGCCCACACGAATCCATTGAACCAGAGGAATACCAGAGGGACAGACAAAAGCGCAGGAACCACACTCAATACAATTGAAAACACCCCATTCCTTGCAGTCCTGATATTTGCCTGTTTCCGCTTGTCGAGAAAGCCGTGTCGGCACCAGGTTCATAGGGCACACACTCACACAGGTACCGCACTGGATACAGGGGTAGTGACGTGTGTTTTTAAGCTGGGAAGACTGCATACAGACGATCCCGGAAGTCGCTTTCAAGGTGGGTACCTGGAGATCGTACTGAACCAATCCCATCATGGGTCCACCCATAAACACCTGCGAGGTTTCGTCATGGAGACCACCACAGGCATCCACGCAAACTTGAAAAGGGGTGCCAATACGTGCGATAAGATTGCCCGGTGACTTGATGGCATCGCCCGTCACGGTGAGCATGCGCTGGATCAGGGGTTTACCCTCAACCACAGCTTCGTAGACCGCCAGAGCAGTGGCAACATTATTGACGACAACCCCCACATCCATGGGCAGTCCGCCGGCTGGAACCTTGCGACCCAGAGCAGCATCAATGAGCATCTTTTCAGCACCTTGTGGGTATTTAACCTTCAAGGGTTGGATTTTGAAATTGAGCTTGAGATCCTTTACTCTGGCTTCCATGGCTGCGATGGCATCAGCTTTGTTGGATTCAATACCCACAATGCCCTGGTCAATGCCAAGGATTCGCATCATGATGGCCATACCCTTGAGAATACGATCTGTATCTTCCAGCATATTGCGATGATCACAGGTGAGGAAGGGTTCACATTCGCACCCATTCAGGATGAAATGATCAACAGGTTTATCTGGAGGTGGGGACATTTTCACGTGCGTTGGAAAAGCTGCGCCTCCCAGCCCAACAAGCCCCGCTTCGCGAACAAGTTTCCCCAGCTCTTCTTTTGAGGCAGTCTCCCAGTTTTCAGGAGTGCTTAATAATTCCCATTCATCTTCTTCACCATCTCGCTTGATATGTATCATGGGTACTTTTCCACCCAGGGGATGTGGGAAAGATGCCACGGACACAACCGTACCAGTTATGGATGCGTGGATGGGGCTGGAAACAAAGGCTGGAGAGTCAGCAATTTTTTGTCCGGTTTTTACCGTATCACCCTTTTCCACCAATGCTTCGCATGGCGCACCGATGTGCTGTTGCAAGGGAATGAAGACCTCATCAGGGAGCGGTAAATGTTTTGAAGGTAAATGGCAGGTCAGGTTCTTGAATTCATCGGGGTGCACACCTCGACGAAAGGTGCTGATGCGAAGCTGGGATGATTCAGACATGTGTTGATTGTCTCCTCATGGAAATTTGGGTGCTTACCAGCAAGAAAAAGAGATGATGTAAGCGATTAGACTCCATGCCTGAAAGCATGGGCAAAAATAAGACCATTAGTGACTATTTTTGCTGTTCCCAGCCTATAAAAATGATTTTTAGTAAAATACTGTTAATAAGGGTTATAGCAGGTAATTAATGCTCATATTAGTAGTTGCGGAAGGCATTTAAGCCAGCCAGGCTATGACTGACTGAATTATCCAAATATTATCGATGAATATCGTGTGCTGTCATCCTGAGGCTCTCGTAGGAGACGGCATCAGAAACATCTTGACTCTCCTTCTCGTCTTAACCCTTCGAGAACCTCAGGGAGACGAAAAGGGTGACCAAATTATTTCAAGTCAACTCTGGTTGTATAGGTGAGGACAACCTCTTTGTTTGCTGGGACTGGGACTGTGAATTTAACTCGAGAGGCATCTATCTTTGTAAAGGGATGGGAAGCGTCCTGAACTTTCCAGTTGCGGTAACCCACAGTTTGAATGACTTCCACTTCCACGGCTTCATCCTTGCGGTTCGCCAGGGTAATGCGGATGTCTTGTTCGTTGTATCGGTCTGACTTGGACCGTCGATCAAGGACCTCCCGCTTGCCCTTGACATCAAAGGCTTCACCAACCTCCAGTGTTACCAGGTCATCCTTGGATGTATGGTCTAGATTGTCTTCACCGATGAGCTCCAGAGCACCATCAGTATCTTTTTTAAATAGACGCACAATGCCACCAGGAAGCGCTACACCAGCTCCAGTCTCTTTATCGTTGGTGAACATGATCTTGATTGGAATGTTAGTAAATTCATCATGCGTTCCCTGATAGACATAACGCTTTTGAGCTTTTACCTGTGTAGGGTTAAGCCATTGGATTTGTTTTTCTTCCCTGTTATGAACTGAAACAGGGAAGGCGATATCGTAAAGATGATATTCAAAAAACTCACGTTCCTCTACAACCGGCATCGCTCTCATGGCCAGAGCAAAAGTCTTTTCTCTCCGAGAATCCATAGCCTGTGGAGGCCTGGCTCGATGTAAATCTCCAGCAACCAGCTTGAGTTTGGCCTTTTCATAATCTTTACCGGATTGATTGTTAAGATTGATCCAGGAGCTCAAATCCATTTCGGTATCATCAGCATTGATTACTGCCACATATTCAGCTTTCCAGGAGATACCTCCGGTGAGATAGGACAGATCAAAATTAACCTTGCCAGCTTTTGCTGTATTTAAGGTCCATGCCAGCGTGGGACGGACATACAGTCTCTCAGTGGGGGTTGGACACTTAATGGTCCCCACAAACTGACGCTGTATGATATCAATTCCTCCGCGACTTTTTAAAACGAGAGTGCTGTTGTCATAACTGAGTAGAGAGCCTGACATCTTATTGTCGTTTTGGAGGATTACGGTCACTTCTGCTTCGAGGTATTTCTTAAGAAGCTTGTTTTGATCTACCAGGTCATAACGATAATTTTGTTCCAGAACCTGGACATCCTGATCAGATCCAAGCTTTACGGAGGAAGGGTTCAGGGTTTCAGCTACCCGTTCAATTTCAATCTCTGAAACACCCTTCTGAATTTGCCTCGAGAACTGTTCCTTCACCAGGGCCTCGCCGTGGTTGTAGACAGTGAGCTGGGTTTGGGCATATGTAATAGATGTGGTGAGAAGTATGATGGTGAGGGTGGCTCTGATCCTGAACATATCGGGCTCCTTGACTTAAAATTTCACTTTTGCGATGGTGCTATGAATGTCACTGACTGCCATAAGAGCAGCCGATCCATACCACTCTTTCAACTCCATCACCAGACTCCCAGCCTGAATCGCAGGATCTGAATTGGTCAACGCTTCTGCCTCTTCAATAGTTTCCACATTGAAAAAATATAATCCTCGTAGATCATCATTACCAAAAAAGGGTCCAGCCAGAGCTAGCTTTCCGGCTTCTGCCATGGCCCGGATATTTTGCATATGTGCAGCCTGTAACTCACTCGCTTTTTCAGGGGACAGGTCTCGATTGGGTCCACGCTTAAGAAAGGCTATGACATATTTACGCATCCCGTAATCATCTGCTCCGTACTCCTGTGCTTTTAATGAATCATAGCTCGATATCATAGCAGGTGAAGATTCAATTTCTACCTCGCCTTGACAGGATGAGAAAATGGTCACACCTAGCATTACAAGTGTGGTGTATCCTTGGATTTTCATGTTATCTATTGATCCTCTGCGAAGGTTTTGAACGCACCCATGTGCTGCAGGGTCTGTTTCTTAAAAGCTCCAGGCATGAACCAAGCCAGGTACTTCATAAACCCTGTGAATTGAAATTCCTGCTCCGAGATGTACCGCGTAAGGTTCTCACCATTAGCAACAAAGTGGTTCTTGATAATGTTGTAAACGCCCCTGGCCTCATAGGTCGCGGAGAATTCATCAGGCAGGTTTTTCACGGTTATGGTTTCGATCATCTCCATTTCGCGTTTCCCGGAAAGGAAGACCATTTTCGATTTTGCACCTGCCTCGCCTGGTGTACCCTCTATCGTTTCAAAGCTCTGAAGACCATCCATCCATTTGTACATATTTTCAGTACTGTCGAATAGTTCAATAACCGTGGAAACCGGAAGGTTTATATCGACTTCAATTGTGTATTTCATTTACGCTCCTTCTGAACGCCCCCGATGTTTGGGTCTACTCAAAAATGATACATACTGGCGTGGGAGCTTCCACCTGACTTACATATTTCAACAATCCAGTCGCCGGATCTCGTTTTAAGGTGACAATATTATTTGTGTGTTGATTGGCCACGAGAATAAAATTTTCATCTGGTGAAAGTGAAAAATTACGTGGTCCCTCACCACCACATCCCTTATTCCCCAGCAGTTTCAAGCTGCCATCGTCTTCATTCACACCCATGACGGCTATGCTGTTGTGTCCCCGGTTGGAGGCATAGACAAACTTTCCATCTGATGAAATGTGAATGTCAGCACAGGTATTGGGCTCAGAATATCCAGCAGGCAAACTTGATACTGAAGGTCCCATGGTATAACTGCCGCCTTCATTACGATCCAGTCGGGTCACGCTGCTGCTGAGTTCATTGGCCACATAGATCCATTTGCCATTGGGGTGAAAGGTCAGATGACGTGGTCCATCCCCAGGATTCAGTTCAAGTTTTTCTGGTGTTGAAGGTACCAATTTTTGCCCCTCGCCATCGATACTTGAAAACCACAGCTCGTTGGTACCCAGATCTATGGAAATGATGCTGCCATCTACCGGGCTAAACCAGGCGGAGTGAGCGTGGGGCGCTTTCTGTCTGTCCGTCGTGCCCTGACCGGTGTGTTGCTGAACATCCAGGAGTTCAGTCAGGGGGCCATCTTTTTCCAGCTTGAGCAGGCCAACATTGCCACCGGTGTAATTGGCAGCCAGGACATAGCCTGCTTCATTGACAGCCACAAAACAGGGGTGGGCGCCACCAGAAGATTGGCGATTGAGGAGGATAAGGGTATCCTCGAAGACCATATAGGATTCTACAGAGCCGACATCCTCCTGGTTTTTTACCTCATTAATGGCGACCAGAAATTTTTTATCCTCACTGAGCGCTAGAAATGAAGGATTCTCAGACATAACGGCCAGACCTATTTGCCTCACACTGCCACTGGCATGGAGCTCAAATTTATAAATGCCCTGGCTTTCGCTTGCGCCTTCTGTATAAGTCCCCAGATAAAATGTTTGTGTGTCTTGCGTATTCACGGTTTCCTCCTTGATGATATGACAGCCCGACAATACAAGGAGAGCTGTGAGAGTATTTGTTAGCCAAAGCAATTTCATGCTTGGTCAATATAGCCGTAAAACCGGGGTGCCACATCAATATTGAACCCTGCTTTGTGCTATTTGTCATGTTGGCAGATGTGTTTCACGTTAATTTAGGCATCATTGATTTAACCTATTCTCCTGGATGACGTATCACTTAATAGCATGTGTCCTCAAGCAGCCAAAAGCACCGATGCCGAATTGATCCTGGATTGCCAGGGTGATAATCAATATGCTTTTCGAACCCTGGTGGAGCGATATCAAGCCACAGCCTTTCGTTTTGCATTTCGCTTGACCTGTGATGCTCCCGAAGCTGAGGATATCTGCCAGAAAGCTTTTGTCAGGGTCTGGAATTATAGAAGCCGAATAAATCAGGATTCACTTTTCTCCACACTTCTATACACCATTGTAAGTCGCCTGTGGCTGGATCATAATAGATCAAAAAAACTCAGGTTCTTTGCCAGCAAAGTGGATGTCTTGGACACTGAAATTGTGGACCCAAGTGCTTCACCAGAGACCCTGGCCATAAATCAGGATCTGGCACGACGCATTAAGGCTCTCAGCAAAAAGCTACCCCCTCGCCAGCGTTTGGTCTTTACCCTCCGCGATCTTGAGGATTTAAACATCCAGGAGGTGGTAGAGGTGACCGGTCTTTCACCTGGCAGCGTGAAAACCAATCTCAGCATCGCCAGACAAAAAATTCGCAGACAAATGCACAGCATAACAGGACGAATAAAATGAAACACGAGAAATGGATCAGGAGTCTCCACCTTTTGCGAGAGGGCGAGCTGCCCCCAGAAGAACAACAGGCGTTAGATACCCATCTCACTATGTGTGAACATTGTTCAAGTATTTATGAGCAGGTCCAGCTCGACTGGCTTAAAGCCATAGGTGAAATTGCAGCAGAACCGCAGCTGCAGAATCCAGAGCAACTGACGGATGACATCTTTTTGGCTATAAACGAGAATGAAAGTCAAGCTGCTCCAACACCTCTGGTCAACAGGGAAGACAGAGAGCCTATTTTCTACAGTCAAAGCTTTCGATTGGGTCTGCAGGTCGCCTCCCTGGTTTTCCTGGCCATCTTTTTTATCGAGCAGTTTCAGGTCACCAATTCAGTCCAGAAATTGGAAATTCAACTACAGTCCCAAAAGACGTATCAGCGCTATGCAGGTGTAAACATGATACCACTAATGTTCAGGGAGCAGGTCTTGGAGATGACCAGGGTTCAGCTTGAAAAGAGGGGTTTGCCGTCTGCCAGGATAGAAGTGTTGATCCACAATTTGGAAATGAACACCCCTGGAAATGAACTGCGCAGGGAAGATTTGGGTAGAATTGGGAAGCGCTTGGCCAACCAATGGAAGACAGTAAAACTTAAGGGTGTGAATGCTTACTGGAGGCAACCATGAAATGTTTCAAAATAGCTGTAATGTTAATTTCTTTGATGATGATGTCCTGTCTTGAAGTAGAAACCACCACGGTGGTGAATATCGACGGCTCCATTCAAAGAAGCATCGAGTTGAAAGGGTCTGAAAAGAGTATCGCTGAAACAAGCTTTAACATCCCGCGCCATGACATTGCTCTCTGGCAGATCACTCAGGATTCTTTAAAGGATGACAGATTATTATTTCATGCTGCGGCTAAGTTTGAATCAGTAGAAGCTTTAAATCAAAGCTTTAAGTTAAATACCATGGACCCGGGAGTCCAAATTATAGCCAGTCTTGTCAGTGATGAGGGATTCTTTTTCAACAGGTATTACTATAGAGAAAACATCTGGGCGGATCTACCTGGCCCAAAGCTTCCCATGGAACCCTATTTAAGTCAGTCTGAACTAGAAGCCTTGCTAATAAGTGATGCTGAGGGGAATGAAAGTCTTTTGGACAGTATAGAGTCAGCTCGACTTGAACATCAATGGGAAAGCTACATGGAACAGCTGATTTATGATGATTTTGTCGTGGAATTACATAAAGGCGGCACAAATTCTGGAAACCTCTCTGTAATTGATGAGATGATCAAGGAACATTCAGATTCACTCATGAAGGCCCTCAGCACCACCAATTTTTATGATGAAAATCTCGTATGGAAATCAATTCTGGAAAACTATATCGATAGTACCGTCATAGATGACGTCGAGTTGTCGAATACCGCAGGTTTTGCCCGATTTTATAAATCATGGCAATTCTTTGAAGAAGTTCTGCTGGATAACTACAGTTTTAGTGTCGAGCTGCCCGGGGTGATCCGGAATACATCAGCCAATGATGTCCGTGGAAATCGTATGACCTGGGAGCCAGAAACCATCCGACTCTTCTTTGGTGGAATATCTCTTGAGGCTGAGTCCTCAGTTATCAAACCCTGGTCTCTGATCATCACCGGGATGCTACTTCTGCTGACATTGGTGGTGACATTGGCTGGATTTATTCGGCAAGGGAATAGAAAACAGGCAGTTTAAAGTCATGCCTGGGACTGGAGTAAACAGCCTGCTGAACAATGAGCAGTTCTAGGAATTCTAAAACGTTTCATGTGATCTCCTTTCCCTGTGTTAAACCATCTGTCCATAGGCGGACAGGCCGGTATGAAAAAGCCCCTGATTTATTGAATTAAGGGCTGTGTTTGCTTGATTTTTGATTGTCTTATTAACTCGTTGGTTGCTGAAGACCCGATCCAGGCGCCAGCTTTTTGAAGGTCCCGTTCCTGTGCGGCTGAACTCGAGACAGTCCTGACCGTTACTTTCATTAATACATATTTGGGTAGTCATATGTTGTCCTTTCTGGAGTGGAAATCCCTAGCTTTAGATATATGAATAGACATATATCTATATGTTGAAATAAAAAAAATCACTTCGCCTTCTCGATTTTCACAAACTGGTCCTGAAAACCAGTACAGCAGTTCGTGATACAAATAGAGTCAAGGCGATAATAAACCTCTTTGCCACGTTTGGCAGAGGATACAATGTCCGCATTTTTTAAGACGCTGAGGTGGTGTGAAACAGAGGGTTGTTGCATATCGAAGTGCTGGCAAATCTCACTCACATTTAGCTCTTTATCTCTGAGGAGCTCCATAATCTTGACCCGGTTGGGATCCGAGATCGCTTTGAAGAATTTATTTAAGTCGTATGCCATTTTCATTTCTCATTTATACATAGGAATGTATCTATATATTGTTGAATGGCAACCTATATTTTCAGTTCATGTAATTATGTGCAGAGTATTTCTGAAACTATTTTAGAAATCAGGGGGCCGTTAAAGGGCTTGAATAACGCGCTGTAATTTTACCTGGACTTCTTGACTCATTTCTGTCAGTTCGGCATTCCCAACCGCCATCATGGAAGCCACAGGATCTACTGCTGCAACCTCAACCTGGCCAGGCGATTGTTCAATCACCACCACATTGCAGGGCAGGAAGACCCCGATTTTGTCTTCGGTTTGTAGGGCATGATGGGCATAGCCCGGGTTACAGGCACCCAGGATGGTGTATTTCTTAAAATCCACATCGATCTTTTTCTTGAAGGTTCCTGAAACATCAATTTCGCTGATAATCCCAAACCCCTCTTTGGCTAACGCGGTGGTGACGGTTTCCAGGGCCGCTTCGAATGTGGTCTCAGGCAGGATGGTGCTGGAATAGTAACTCATGTTTATCCTCTTTATTGCGGGTGTTGTAGCATTGCATTAACTTGTCCTTACCTGAGACGACTAAATGCCTGTCTCGTTACAAGAAAAGCTAGTGGATCTTTAGGCCAATTAAGAAAGGTGTGATTAAATCTCTTGACAATGTTCTATTGCACTAGTACAATGGAGCCATCATGAAGCACGTGAAAAATCTACCTCGCTTTTTTACCCGCCCCAGTCCACTAGCTGGCAAGGCTAAGTCTACAACTCTACCCCCGTAACCTCTTAATAAAACATCTAGAAGAGAAAATCTCAGGAAATTGTAAATGTTGAAGCTTGACCATATCTCCACCCCGGCCCTCCTTCTGGAAAAAGATGGGCTGATTAGCCTGCGCAGGGGAACCCTTCATCAACTCAAAAATCTAAATCAACTCGCTGAACTACAGTCCAGCCATTCTGGATCCATCGCCTTTGTTGTGCCCTTTTGCGCCGCTGGCGAAAACCACATGAAAGTCCTGGGAGCAGAAGATATTCTTGGTTTGGCCGTTGAAGAGGAACTGACCATACCTATCTCGGAAATAGACGCCCTCACAAAAACGGGGGACATCTCTTTTAAACATGACTTTCAACCCACCCTTAGCGATCATGATTTTGCAGAAGGAGTAAAAAGTATTCAACAGGAGGAGATCGCCCAGGGGAATGCCTGTCAGGTTGTCTTCTCCCGAAAATTTGAAGGACTTCTGGAGGCCATGTCGCCACTGGTGCCCCTGACCCTTTTCCGTCGCTTGCTCCAGCAACAAGGCCAATACATCACCTTTCTGTTTTCAGATGGTGCCGGTCACTACTTCGTTGGAGCATCTCCAGAACGCCAGTTGGAAATTCATGATGAGAATGTCATTAAAAATCCCATCGCCGGCACGATGCCCAAAGGAAATTCCGAAAAATTCGTAGCCCAGCTCAACTCCTTTCTGGAAGATCAAAAAGAAATCAACGAATTATCCCAGATTCTGGATGAAGAACTCAAAATTATGTCCCAGATTTGTCCCCGAGGCGGAAAAATTCTGGGACCCTTCCTTAGAGAATCAGGAGCTGTGGTCCACACCGAATACCATCTGGTGGGACATTCAAAAAAACCTGCTATCCAGGCCCTGAAGATATCCCTCCACGCACCCACTCTGGTGGGCAGTCCCCTGGAAAGTGCCTTTCGTATCATTGCCAAAAGAGAAGCAGCGTCCAGACGATATTATGGCGGCGAAATTGGGATCATTGATAAAAATGGGGATATGTATAGCGCTATCATGATTCGAACGGCAGAAATCTTTAAAGACGGGCGCATTGCCATCCAGGCTGGGGCCGGGATTGTTAGAGATTCTGATCCCATGAAAGAAGCCAGAGAAACCCAGGCGAAAGCTGCCGGACTCCTGAGCGCTTTGCGTGGCGATACCACAAACACGGGCACGTTCCTGAACAGCGAATTATTGGCAACCGTCAATCAATCCCTGCTTGAACGTAACAGTGCCTTCTCAACATTTCATTTTGAGGATCAAATTGGTCATCGAGACTTGAGTAATCTCCACCAGGAAAGTATCACCATCATCAACAATGAAGACAATTTTGCCCATGTCCTGAGTCATATCACCCGCTATCTGGGCTACGAAACTCATGTGGTTGATACCTTTGATTATGATGTAATCAATGACACCTCTGATCTGGTGGTTTTGGGTCCTGGACCTGGCGACATCAACGATAAAAAAAATCCTCGGATGCAACGACTGTTACAGATTACCAACATGCTGGCAGCCCGAAACACACCCACCTTGGGTGTTTGTCTGGGTCTCCAGGCCATGGCAAAATGTATTGGCATGCCCGTCCAGCGCCAGGCCATTCCCACCCAGGGTATGCAGGTTGAAATCGATCTATTTGGAAAAACAGAACGGGTGGGCATGTATAATTCTTTTTCACCGATGGCTGAAAATGTACCCCCTGGCTTTGAAGTGAGCGTAAATGAAGACAATCGCATCATGGCCTTGAAAAGTGAAAACATATGGGGCTTTCAATTTCATGTGGAATCTGCCATGACCGAGAATGGTCTTGAGATTCTCACCGAAGCCCTGAATTCTCTCATGGGCATCAGGGAGAGACGCCGGCTGAGTTTTGAGTCTTTTGTGGAGAAAAGTATCTCTGGGAAACTAAATATTGAAGCCCAGAAAGAATTCCTTCTGGATTTGAATCAACATGGCTTTTCAGGCGAAGACATCGCTGACCTGGTACAGGTCTTCTACCGACAAATGCACACCGATCTAGAGCTTCCTGGAGCCATTGACCTGTGTGGTACCGGGGGGTCGGGTCTGGCTCGTATCAACACCTCCACCATGGCAGCCATCATTGTTGCTGCCAGCGGAATCCCAGTAGCCAAACATGGCAATAAAGCCGCCAGTGGTCGCTTCGGAAGTTTTGATCTGCTGGAAGCTATGGGAATGAATATAATGGCCGATAAACCCCGCCTGGAGTCCCTCTTTGGAGAACTGAATCTAGCCTTTATTTTCGCCCGTAGCTTCCACCCTGTGTTCAAACATTTTGCCCAGGTCAGGGGGGAGTTACAGACTAAAACCATTTTTAATTTGTTGGGTCCACTCCTCAATCCTGCAAAGCCCCAATACCAGATTATCGGTACCTCCAATCAGGATGACATGGAACTTCTTATTGAGGCGGCCAGAGCCCTGGGAAAAACAAAAGTCATGGTTCTCACAGGTTCAGATGGCCTGGATGAACTAACGCTCACTGGCGAAACCACCATCATGACCCTGGAAAATGGCGAGATAAGCCAGTCGGTGCTTACACCTGAAGACTTTGGTCTGAAGCGGGTGGCGTTTTCGGAGATATCAGGAGGAGATGCAGCATTCAACCTGAAGATTACCCGCGAGATTCTTGATGGCACCTGCCAGACCCCCCACCGGGATTTGGTACTGGCCAATGCCGCTCTGGCCCTCAAATTTATGGGAGAAGTGGCAAGCTATAAAGAGGGTGTCTCAAGAGCACGACACCTTATTGATCAAGGCTTTGCCGGAGACCTGGTCCATCGTTATTCCCGCTTGAGCAATGCTCCGGATATTCTATTGGAAATTGCTGTTCATAAACAATCTGAACTGGCCTCGCTCAAAGCCATGATCCCGCTGGACACCTTAAAAAAGGGTTTGCAGGCGTCTGATCGTGATTTTAAAGCAGCCCTTTCAAAAAGCACTGACCTGAATCTCATTGCGGAGATTAAAAAGGCATCGCCATCTGAAAAACAAATTTATCAAGGCACCTTCTCAGCTTCAGAAATTGCCAGTATTTATGAGCAGTCAGGCGCAGACGCAATCTCAGTTCTCACCGATAAAAAATATTTTAAAGGATCGCTGGAAAACCTCAAACAGGCCCGGTCAGCAACTCACAGGGTTCCCCTGTTGATGAAGGATTTCTTTATTGATGAATACCAGATTTATCTCGCCCGCCACTATGGGGCAGACGCAATTTTGCTCATCGTAGCACTTCTCACAAAGGAACAAATAGACCGCTTTATCCAGGTCGCCAGATCACTTGATATGGATGCCCTAGTTGAGGTGCATAATCAAGAGGAGCTGGAGATTGCCCTGAAAACCCGAGCGGAAATCATTGGCGTCAACAATCGCGATCTCCATACCTTTGAAGTGGATACAAAAACCTTTATCCGACTGTATCCCGGGATTCCAGACACAAAAATAACGATGGCAGAAAGCGGTTACTCACCGGTCAGCGCCAATCAACTCCAGGGCTTTGCCAAGGCAGTTCTCATTGGCAGCTCCATTATGCGCAGCAAAGATATGGGCCGGGCCATTCAAGAGATTAAAACCCCGAAGAAAAAATTTAAAGCCTGTGGGATCAGGAGTATAAAAGACGCCAGATACTGTGATGAAAACAATATAGCCTTCATCGGACTTAATTTTGTGCCCAGCAGCAAACGGCAGATCGATGTCGAAATCGCCCGGCGAATCACAGCCTCGCTTAAGCTTAGTTACAGCGTAGGGATCTTTCAAAACCAGACGGCTGCAGAAGTGAATCAAATCGCCAGGGAGGCTGGCTTGGATTTCGTCCAGCTCTCCGGTTCTGAATCCGTGGAATACTGTCAGCAGATGAGCTTGCCTGTCATCAAGACCCTGAAAATGACTGATGTAGATTTGATAGACTCGTACAGCCAGGATGTTGCCATGTTTATTATCGATGGCGCCATTCCAGGGTCGGGTTTGGGTTACGACTATTCTAAAATCAACGACTTGAAACCATCCAAACCATTTCTGGTTGCTGGAGGTATTGACCCGGAAAACGCCAGGATGATATTGTCAATCCTTCCCGAAGCGGCGGGTCTGGATGCTGCCTCTGGTATCGAAACCGGTGATAAGGTGGACATAAATAGAATTGATAGCATTGCTCAAGCGATTAAAGGGGAGTGATCATGGATTTCAAAACGACACTCATTAACAAAGATGGACATTTTGGTGCTTTTGGCGGACGCTATGTTCCAGAAGTTCTTGTCCCCATCATGGATGATCTCCGCGATGCCTTCTTTGAGGCTGCTGAAGATGAAAATTTTGTCAGGGAGCTTCAGAAGTTGCACAGGAACTACACAGGCCGACCAACCCCTTTATACCACTGCGAGAACCTCTCCGTAAAGCTGGGCGGTGCTCAGATTTTCATGAAGAATGAGGGTCTGTTACATACAGGTGCTCATAAAATAAATCATTGTCTGGGACAGGCTCTCATTGCCAAACGCATGGGTAAAAAACGAGTCATTGCTGAGACAGGAGCAGGGCAACATGGTCTGGCGACAGCTACTGTATGTGCAAAATTTGGTCTTGATTGCACCGTTTACATGGGCGCAAAAGACTATGCGCGGCAACGTCCAAATGTCTTCTGGATGGAGCAGCTGGGAGCTACTGTCATTCCAGTTATCGACGGCGATCAAACCTTGAGAGACGCCATCAATGCCGCCCTGCGGGATTTGATAGCCAACCCGGAAGACACCCACTACCTGCTGGGGACAGTCTGCGGTCCCAATCCATATCCCGCCATGAATACCTACTTTCAGAAAATCATTGGCGAAGAGGTCCGGACTCAAATTAAGGAACAAACAGGAGGGTCACCGGACTACCTGATTGCCTGCGTCGGCGGCGGAAGCAATGCCCTTGGTTTGTTCTACGATTATTTGGATGATAAAAACGTCACCATGATTGGAGTGGAAGCCGGGGGGAAGGGTATTGAAGGTCAGGAACATGCTGCCCGTTTTCAGGGAGGCTCTATAGGTGTCGCCGAGGGCTTCAAATCATATTTTCTACAAAATAGCGATGGCCAGCTCTCCAGTACCCACAGCATTTCTGCTGGATTGGACTATGCTGGCGTGGGTCCACAAATCGCTTATCTCCAGGAAACCAAGCGGGTGATATTTTCTTATGCAACGGACAGAGATGTCATATCAGCCTATCAACGCTTAGCTCAAACAGAAGGTGTTTTTGCTGCCCTGGAATCCAGCCATGCAGTGGCAGAAGTTATCAAGTTGGCCCCGACTCTGACCCAGGAGCAAATCATTGTGTTCAATTGCTCAGGCAGGGGAGACAAAGACTTGTTCATCGTGACCAAAGAGTTGGGAGATTCAGGCTTTCAATCCTTTTTATCTGATGAGCTTGCAGACATGAAAAAAGGCTCAGGGACATCATGAAGAAATTAAATAATCAGCTGGACCGCATCAAGTCTTCAGGAAAACCAGGCTTCATGATGCATATCGTAGCGGGCTTTCCCGATCTGGAAAGTAGTGAAAAAATTGCCTCACAAATTCTGGAGTCGGGGGCTGATCTTCTGGAAATCCAGATCCCTTTTTCTGACCCTGTGGCAGATGGTCCTGTCATCGCCAGAGCCAATGAACTGGCCTTAAAGAAAGGCGTGACAGTAGAGCAAAGTCTCTTAATGATCCGAAGGACTGTAGAGTCTACTGAGAAAACCATCTTGATTATGACCTATTTCAATATTATCCAAAATTATGGCGTGAGGCAGTTTTGTAAGAGAGCAGCTGAAATCGGAGTCCAGGGCTTGATTGTCCCGGACTATCCTTTTGATGAGGAAAAGGATAATTCACTCATCACCTATGCTCAGGAAAACGAGCTGGCCATTATTCAGGTCATTGCATCCACCTCCCGGGCGGATCGTATCCAGGAAATTATAAAAAACGCCAGCGGATTTATCTATTGTATGGCCAGGACCGGGACAACTGGCCGGAAAACAGATATCAATTTACAGACCATTAAGTATCTGGAATCTGTGAGAGCCAGTTGTGATTTACCCCTAGCTGTTGGCTTTGGCTTATCAGAAAGAGCTCAGGTTCGAGCACTTGAGGAGTATGCCCAGATCATGGTTGTAGGCAGTGCCTTAATCAACGAATACGCAGAGAAACCGCTTGATGAGGGTCTGGAGGCAATTAGAAAATTTATGAATGAATTGATGACGGACGAACCTTTGTCATAATCTGATCGCTCAAACCCGAGCCTTACAATCTCCCTTGAATTGTTATCCCTGAAGACCTGTGAAAGGGACTGTCTGGCCCTACTTTTTCCTTATTCCTTCATCCATACCGGTTATTTTCTAGGCCATGAGTCTTTTCAATAATGCTGATAACCCCCGCACCCTGCCCCCCCTGGCAGAGCGGATGCGTCCCAATACGCTGGCGGCCTTTTTAGGACAACAACACCTCGTGGCAGAAAATAGACTGCTCGCCAAAGCCATTCAATCAGACCGTCTTTTCTCAATCATTCTCTGGGGACCCCCGGGGTGTGGAAAAACCACCCTGGCCAAGATCATCGCCAGCCAGATCGATGCCCATTTTTATGAGTTATCAGCTGTGTCTGCCGGCGTTAAGGATGTCAGGGAATCCATGGCCAAGGCCAAGGCCAATCGGGAGCTGGGGAAACCGAGTATCCTCTTCATTGATGAAATCCATCGTTTCAACAAGGCTCAACAGGATGCCCTGCTTCAGGCTGTGGAAAATGGGATCATTACGCTAATTGGTGCTACAACAGAAAACCCCAGCTTTGAAGTTATTTCACCCCTTTTGAGTCGTTGTCAGGTACTCAAGCTGACTTCCCACACCAAGGAAGATCTTGCGTCAATTCTCGATAATGCCCTTGCTGAAGATCTGTTTTTGAGTACTCAAAATATCCAGTTTGATGATGATGGTAGAGACCTGCTCCTTGAATCGGTCTCCGGGGATGCCCGACGCCTATTAAATGCCCTGGAAATAAGCACCTCAGTTGCAACACCAGATCGTGACGATGATCAGGTCATTACCATTACCGAAGAGCATGTCCGTGAAGCACTTCAGAATAAGCATCAACTATACGACAAAACTGGCGACTACCATTATGATATCATCTCTGCTTTTATTAAGAGTGTCCGGGGGAGTGATCCAGATGCATCGCTTTACTGGCTCTCTGTCATGCTGGAAGGCGGAGAGGATCCCATCTTTATTGCCAGGCGATTGATAATTCTGGCTTCTGAGGATGTTGGCAACGCCGACCCCCAGGCTCTAACCCTGGCCACATCGGGTTTACAGGCAGTGCATGCCATTGGGATGCCAGAAGGCGCCATCGTTTTATCCCAGGTTACCACTTATCTGGCTTCCACCACGAAAAGTAATGCCAGCTATATGGCCCTGCGAGCCGCCCAGGAAACTGTTCGGGAAGAAGGCGCTAAATCTGTCCCCCTGCACCTGCGAAATGCACCAACCAGCCTGATGAAAGAGCAGGGTCATGGGAA
Organism: Candidatus Neomarinimicrobiota bacterium; assembly: GCA_016784545.1. Classification (NCBI taxonomy): domain Bacteria; kingdom Pseudomonadati; phylum Fidelibacterota; species Fidelibacterota bacterium. The sequence goes on along the minus strand of JADHUM010000059.1, from coordinate 4,060 downwards.
GGGATATCACTATCCTCATAATTACCCCGGCCATTTTAGTGATCAGAACTATTTTCCTGATGATCTGAAGACCAGACAGTTTTATCGACCCACCACTGAAGGCATTGAAAAGCGTATATACGAACGACTCGTGACGCTGTGGGCATCGCGCTTTGAGGAACCTTCAGGTTCATAACCCATTCAACTCTAATGCAACCCTCATTTAAGTCTCTCGCATCCCGTCTCTCGTTTTTGTGCCTGCTAATAGGTCTGAGCAATTCATTTGCCCTGGCTGCCCGAAGCCAAAAGCTGGAACTGATTCGAGCTGATGAGATTCAGTCCTTTAATCGTGGGGGAATCACCTATAGACGTCTGGTTGGTGATGTGAAAATGAGACGCGGTGATGCTTTGCTTAACTGTGACGTCGCAGAATTTCAAATGGAAAAAGACGAAGCACTTCTTAGCGGCCATGTCACCATCACCACACCACAGTCAAAGCTTTCCAGCAATACTGCCCGTTATGCTGGGAGCAAAGATTATGTAGAACTCCTTGGCAATGCGCGCTTTGAAGATGATCCCTTTGTTGTCACAGCCCAAAAGCTGGGTTATTACATCGACTTGAAAAAAGTACTGGCCACAGATAATCCAGCCCTTGAAGACAGTGGCTCCACACTCAGAGCAGATACTATCTATTATTATGAGGCCAGTCAGCTTGGTGATGCCCGGGGGAGTGCTTCCATGGTGAATACCAGGGATAGTCTCAGCGTTTCTGGAAGACATTTGCTTTATTATTCAGGCAAAGATTCTTTGCTCAGCTACGGTGATGCCAAATTCAAGAAGTGGTCAAGCAAAGACACCTCCCTGCAGATTAATTCAGACAGTCTCAGTCTTGAGGAAGGCTATTTTTTCGCCTGGCAAAATGTCGTACTTCGTAATGGCGATGCGCTGGGTACCTGTGGACAGGCTGTCTATATGCAAGATGATGATGTGGCCATCATGCGAGATAAACCTATGCTCCAGGAAGATGATTTTGTCTTGACCGGCGATGTTTTTAATCTGCACATGAATAATGGCGAGCTGAAATCAGTATATGTCCCGGAAAACCCCCACTTTACTCAGAGAAAAGCTTCGAAAGATACCACCTTTACCGATTGGCTGGATGGCAAGGTCATGGCTGTTGAATTTAGCGAGGGACAACCCAGGACCGTGACCCTGATTGAGATGGCGACTTCCTTTTTCAATGTGATTGAGGATGGAATCTTCAAGGGCTCTAACAAAGTGAGTGGCGATACCTTGTTTATTCTTCTGTCAGATTCAAGTATTTCGGACATCACGGTGACTGGTGGAGCAGAAGGTGAGTTTGTTCCAGCCGGGGGCAGTAGAGATATTGAATTTCCCATCAAATATTGGGCAGACCATATTGCCTACAGTATGCAGAATGAAACTACCCAGCTAAAAAGTAACGCCTCAATTGAATATGGTGACATGAAATTAAAAGCTGGTCATGTCGGTGTGTACTGGCGCAAAAACCTTTTACGAGCCCGGAGTCTGGTCGACACACTTGGTTCCACGGACTATCCAGTTCTTTCTCAGAAGGGCCAGGAGGATTTCAATGGCCAGAGCATGGTGTATGACCTGAAAACCCAACGTGGTAAAGTGGTTGCGGGTAGAACAAAAATGGATGATGGCAATTATTATGGAGAAGAATTGACCCGTATTAATGAAGACATCTATCTCATGGAAGATGGCTACTACACCACCTGCGATATTGAAGATCATCCACATTTTTATTTCTACAGCAGACAGATGAAGCTGTACACAGATAAAATCATCATTGCCAAACCGGTAGTGCTATACATCGCTGATATACCCCTGATCGCCTTACCCTTTGCAGTTTTTCCACAGAAAAAAGGACGCTCCTCCGGATTTATTCTGCCTTCTTACGACTATCGACCCACCAATGGAGGTCGTGCCCTGAAAGGGTTTGGCTATTACTGGGCCATCAATGACTATTCAGATTTCAAAATGACGGGTACATTTTGGGATCAATACGAAGAATTCAATTTAAGGAGTGTCCTCAGGTATAAGAAGCGTTACAACATTCAGGGTAACATCGACGCTTCAATGGTGTCAGACCGTAATGCCCTGGATGATCCAGCCAACTGGAAGTGGCGACTAAAATTCAATCACTCACAGACTATTGATCCCAGTTTCACCATTCGTGCCGAGGGAAACATCTCAGGTGATGCCACTTTTGATCGCAGATATAGCCATGATCAAAACGAGCGTCTGGATACCAAACTGCATTCAGGTATATCCATTAACAAAAAGTTTGAATCCATAAACAGCACAACCTCCTTGAATGGATCCTATGATGAAAACCTTCAGGTTACCCGCAGGGTAGAGGACGCTCCGGAATCCGCAGGGATCAAACTGGCAGGACCCACGCTGGCCTTACCCTCCTTTCGATTCAGTCGCGCTTCATCTCCTATCATCAAGGCCAAAGGGAATCAGGAGTATTGGTATAATAGCTTCCGCTGGAGCTACAATAATGCATTTAACAATCGCCGAAAGTGGAGCTATCTATCCTATGAGAATCCTGACAGTCAGACGACGGATTCGCTTCTCTGGCAGGAAGATATTGTAGATACACGGACCTGGAATCACAACATGAGCCTTTCAGGGGACACTCAGGTAATGAAGGTGTTGAAGCTGGTGGGGTCCATTTCCTATAAAGACGCCTGGGGGTTTAAATACTTCGATCCTATTCTGGATGAAAGCGGCCTGGCTTTGGTGGATACTGCTTCGGGTGCCATTGAAACCAATGAGATTGAGGGGTTTATCAGGAGGGGTACCTTTAGCACTTCAGCCAGCTTGAACACCAAACTTTATGGCATCTTCCCTGTTCATATTGGTCCGCTCCAGGCCATCAGACATACCTTGACCCCGTCTGTATCCTTGACGTATACACCAGATTTTTCAACAGATTTTTGGGGGTATACAGAATCACTGACGGATACAACTGGTACTGTACAGCGTTTTGACCGCTTTGCAGGAAGTGATCTGGGCGCCACATCAACCAATGAAGCATTGAGAATGAGTTGGCGACTGAACAATGTTTTTGACTATAAAATGTTTAGAGATGATGTGGAGAGTAAGTCTCAGTTCTTGACTTTGGGAATGAGTGGTTCTTATAATTTCAAAGCTGATTCCTTGAAAGCTTCTGATATTTCCAGTACCCTAAAAATTAATCTTGGTAAATCTTTTCGCCTGAGTCCCAGTATGACACATGAAATCTATGAACGTGATTCGACTGGCTCCCATAAGATTGACGAGTTTCGTAGTCCACGTTTAACAAGAGCCGGTTTTAGTTTTGGATTTAAGCTGGAGGGAGGGGCACCCGGTGGCTTGCGGTCAACTCCACGTGAGAAATCAGATCCAGACAGCATGAACGCTGACCCCGAAGCAGGTTTTGATGAGGCTTTTGATTTTAAACCTGTCAAAGTTCCATTGGCTCGTCCTGGCCGAAACACCTCAGCCTGGACAGCAAATTTTAATTTCACATATTCTTATAGTCGCCAGAATCCGCTGGAGAAACCACTACAAACCTTCAATTTGGGTACCAATTTAAAGTTCAATCTCTCTGAAAACTGGGCTGTGAATTATAATCCCAGGTTCAATCTCATGGATAAAAAATTGACAAGTGGTTCTGTTGGAGTTACCCGAAAACTGCATTGCTGGAAGATGAACCTTTCCTGGGCACCCATGGGTTATGGAAGGTCCATACACCTGACAATTCGCCCCAACGCATCCCAGCTTCAGGATTTGAAAGTGGAACATACATCCATCAGAAAATACTAAACTGACTATAGTCCATTCTCGATTATTGCTTTAAACACAAAGACATCAGTACTAAAAAAACGTAAACAGGCCTGTGCAGATTAGGCGTAGACTTTTTTTTATCCGGGATTACTTTTAGTACAAGCATTTTAAAACCATAAATTCGGAGTGTCTGTTGTCCCAAGTCATTGAGTTGAAATCTCATCCACTCGTCTCACACAACTTAGCCATCCTGAGAAGT
>JADHUM010000058.1 GCA_016784545.1 Candidatus Neomarinimicrobiota bacterium | reverse complement strand
GATTACGAATTTTGGGTTTTGCTTTCATAAATCACCATGTTTTGAACTGTTTTTATTGATTTCTGGCAACTTAAGCTTTATTTATCTCTACACAACACATTGTTATTATTATCGTTATATACTTTTACAGGGACGACTAGGTATTTCTCAAATGCGATTGCTTTATCTTCTGTATCAAAGGAGATCAATGTCTCAAGTGACCATGGTTTATACCTGGCCGTACTTTTTACTTCTCCATAATTATGTTTTAGGATTCTTTTCTTAATATCTGTCGTATACCCTGTATAGTGTCGCTCTGGGTATTTTTGTGAACGCAAAATGTAAACGTAAAACATAATCTGCTCTTAGGTTTCTAGCCTGCTCGGGCGTAATTCGAATTTTATTGGATTGGATAAATTCTTCCCAGCTTCGCTTTCAGCTACGCTCGGGGTAGGCTTCATTCTTCATTTTATTCGAATGAAGCCTAGCGGAGGTGGGGGGACTCGAACTCCCAAGTCCTTTCGGACGGCGGTTTTCAAGACCGCTGACTTACCAATTAGCCTACACCTCCAGTGCAGCAATACCTGACTATTATACTCCATTGAGGAGTAATAATGCGGAGACGGTAGGATTAGCTGAGCGTCGTCCCTGTGGGACTCCCTCGCTTTACTTCGCTACGCTCCGTTTCGAACCTTTATTCTCCAGCAAATCGTACTGGTCGAATATAAGGTCCAATGTCAAAAATGCGGAGACGGTAGGATTCGAACCTACGGTACGCCAAAACGTACAACGGCTTAGCAAGCCGCCGCCTTAAGCCACTCGGCCACGTCTCCGTATTGAAAAAGCGCGCAAATATAAACCAACCCAATCTGAGGACAAATGAAAAGTGAGACTCCCCTATTTCATTTCGTGTTTAGGTCCAAATCTTTGACTGAAATAGATAAATGGAGTATCAATAAATGCGACCATAAGTTTGAGAATATAGGTTGTGAGTACTATCTCCCAGACTACCGACATGGGGAGTACACTCTCTGGATCGAGGAAAAGTCTTGGGAAAACAGCAAAGGCCAGAATGGCGAAGGTTACTGAATCAATTAACTGACTGGATGCTGTGGAGAGATTATTTCTAATCCACAGAAATTTTCCTTCAAATTTGGCTTTCCAAAAATGAAATGCCCAGACATCATGAAGTTGGGACATCAGATAGGCTATCACACTTGCAAGAACAATCCCAGGGGCAAAACTGAATATGGTATCCATACCCGCAGAAGCACCCCAATCATTGGGACTGGCTTCGTATAGGATCATAAATTGGGACATTACGAGGTAAAATAAGGTAGCCCCTAATCCAATAAACACACCCTTTCGGGCAGCTGCTTTGCCATAATATTCAGAAAGAATGTCCGTACTGAGAAATATGGCACCATACAGGACATTTCCACCGGTGGCTTCAAATCCAAAAAGTACAATAGTTTTAGTTACAAAGATATTTGCCAGTACATAATTGACGGCAATGAGCGCATAGAGCCAGTTTTTTCCAATGCGAAATGCAAAAAGGACCATGCCAAGTCCTATAATGGTCTGAATAAAAAAGATTAACTCGTTGCTCATTGTTCTGATTTCCATTTCTCAGCAAGGACCTGCTTTAATGAATCTGGCATTCTTGTCGGTTTTCCATTCATTTTAACAAATGCATGTATTGTTTTACCACGATTTAATATTTTTCCGGGATCATCATCATTGATCAATGTGTACAGGATTTCCATTTTTCCCTTTGGCCATTCAGTTACTTCGGTAATGCAGGTCAGATGGTCATCGAAACCTGGTCCATAAAAATAATCAGATTCACTGTGGACCACAGGCATCATGATGCCTTCTGCTTCCAGTGCTTTATACGTGAGTCCCAGCTCTCTCATCATATCCGTTCGAGCAGCTTCAAAATATTCATAGTATCGGGAGTAATACATCACCCCCATTTGGTCAATATCTTTATAGCGAACTTTAAAATGATAGTCGTATCGGATCATCCGCCTCAATCGCCTCAATCGCCTTCCCAGGCGCCCATGTTCTCTATCTTATGGATTCGCTTTTCAATCATCTCATCAACTGAAAATTCATTTATAGCAGTAAGTTCTTCCAGAATGACATTTTTCAGTATCTTTGCAGTACCTTTATAGTCGCGATGAGCACCCCCCAGAGGTTCTTCAATGATTCTATCGGCAATTCCCATCTCTAAAAGATCTGCTGCCGTGACTCGCATGGCCTCAGCGGCTTTTTTCTTCTGAGTAGCATCTCTGTAGAGAATGGATGCACAACCCTCAGGAGAAATAACTGAATACCAGGTGTTCTCCAACATGATGAGTCTGTCACCTACGCCGATACCCAAAGCCCCACCAGAAGCACCTTCCCCAATGACGATTACAATTATTGGGACTGATAAGTGACTCATCTCAAAAAGATTTCTGGCAATGGCTTCTGCCTGACCTCTTTCTTCTGCCTCCAAACCTGGATACGCACCAATTGTGTCAATGAGAGTAACTGCTGGGAGCCCATATTTCTCGGCTAATTTCATGTGGCGTAAAGCCTTGCGGTAACCCTCTGGGTATGGCATACCAAAATTGCGGTATAGATTGTCCTTGGTGGTACGTCCCTTTTGCTGACCTATTATGACCATTCGTTGATCATCTATGCGAGCGATACCACTCACTATAGCCTTGTCATCACCGAAATGCCGGTCTCCATGCAGCTCTATCCACGAATCACACATGAGATTAATGAGGTCCAGAGCATGTGGACGATCGGCATGTCGAGCAAGTTCTACTCGCTGCCAGCGAGAAAGATTTTTATTTATTTTGATAGATTGCTCTACCAGTTTTTTTCGAAGCTTTTTAATCTCCTTTTTCATATCCAGTTCTGAATCAGTGGACATGATTTCCATTTCAATAATTTTTTGTTCTAAATCATGAATTGGTTTTTCGAATTCTAAGACTGTTTTACCCATATTATTTCCCTAAGAAGGCTTTAATAATGATTTCAAAATCAAGGAGGACTGAATGATTGTGAAGATAATAGTTCAATAAAGAATACCTCTCATCTTCACTGAGCTGAGATCCCCCGCGCACGGATTCAAGACTGAAAATACCACCTTTAATATCCCATCCTTTATCCATCAGATCAATTGGGGATCCGACGAGGCTCAACTTTCCCCGAATTACAAGGGGAAGCAAGCTTAAATTGCTCCAAAATGAGAACTGCCCATCTGACATTTTATAGTGGGAATATGTCTTTCCGCCTATCCTAACATCTGTAGCTATCATGGATTTAGCATTTACCATGAGACCTTGAAATGGTCGCATGACAAGATAGAGAAATGGTGCTATGATTAAATCTTCCAGTCGTTTTACAAATTTTGCTCCAGTATGATAGTATTTAAAATCCATATCAACAAATTGAACGGCTTGGAGGTTCTCAACAGCTGATTTGCCGACAATGAATGAAAGATTTCCTGGAACGAGTTTTATTTTTACTCCTTGTTGGCTTAAGATTGGCAAAAAGTCAAATATTTGTCTTAACTCGACATTATCAGAGGTGAATATTACATCATCAATACGATGATATTCCACAAGTGCCATCAAATCATCTAGATGACCTATAATCCTAGCGTCATCATGCGCTTTGCCATCTGTTACAAGAATCCCTACAGGAGTGTAGCCAAGACCCAGGTTGGTGAGAAGCCTTGAAAAGATATCGCTGGCACTTTCGAAGTCACCAATGATAAGGGTTCTTTGTGTTCCCAATGCGAAATTCTCTGTTCGACGTGTAGAAGCAATTATTCGCCATCCTGAAATCCAGACCACTGCTCCCAAATAGCTGATCAGCATCACAATACGAGAAAATGCATAGTCCTTAAAAAAGTAGGTCAGCGTAACATTTATGAGGAATCCTAGCGTAGCGGCCAGTACAGATCGGCTCACTGAATACTTGTAAGTTCTATACAAACCAAGACTTGTGATAACAGCCAGCCAGCTTCCCAGATAAACAGGAAGCACGTATATGTACTGACTTAAAACATCAAAAGTCCTGAATTTCATGTAAATGGCGAGCAGGGTGAATATGAGAAGACCTGAAAGATCAAGGACATATCCCATGGCATTCTTGCTGATCTTACTTAGAATGGATAGCATATACCGTGCAAAAATTCCCAGCCGAAGCACCCAATGAATTGGAAACCGTCTTGAGGTCTTAAAATGTTTTCTGGTGAATATATCCATGGCCTTGTAGAAGTGTGTATTGGTATCCCACATGGCTACTTTCGACGATTCACCCTTATAATGAATGATGCTGGTTGTGGGTGTGTAATAGACTTTCCAACCCGATTGTCCAAACCGGTAACACCAGTCCAGATCTTCCCCATACATAAAGAAGATCTCGTCTAGAGTACCAACTTCTTCTAGTGCCTCCCTGCGAATAAACATACACGACCCACTTATGGCTTCTACTTCATAGGCTTCATCTGGATTGAGATGGGTCAAATTATAGCGACCAAACCATTTTGATTTGGGGAAAACATTGGCCAGCCCAAGCAGCTTTGTGAAAGCTACCCAGGGAGTTGGAAAACTTCTTCTACACGCCAACTGGAGACTACCATCATCGTTTAATATTTTGCATCCCAGCAACCCAATCTTCCCATCTGCTTCCATAACCTCTATCAGTTTTTGTGGGGTGTCCTCCTGGACCAGCGTGTCTGGATTGAGAAGCCAGATATACTCACCCCTGGCCTTTTTGAGGGCCTGATTATTGGCTTTTGCAAAGCCCAGATTATCCTGATTCTGGATGAGATTAATTTGAGGGAACTGGGTTTGGAGCATTTCGATGCTCCCATCAACAGAGTGGTTATCTACAACAAATATTTCTGTTTCGATAGAATGAGTGGCTTTGAGAATACTCTCCAGAGCCTGCTGCAAAAAGGCTTTAACATTGTAATTGACAATAACAATGGAGAGTTTCATAAAAATTAGATAAAGCGAAAAGGGTTAAATTTTTCCCAACAAAGCCATTAAACGCAACCACCAGACACGCCAGATTGCTTCGCGTACAATGGCCTTGGACATCTTACTCTGACCCACAGTGCGATCGACAAATAGAATTGGCACTTCTTTAACCCGGTCTGGGGATCTTCTCCAGGCTCTGAAATTCATCTCAACTTGAAATGAGTACCCATTACTTCTTACTTTATCAAGATTAATCTGCTTCAGGAAGTCCACCCGCCAGCATTTAAATCCACCTGTACCGTCATTCACAGGCATGCGGGTAATCATTTGAATATATTTGCTGGCAAAATAGCTCAACATCAGACGTTGAAGTGGCCAGTTTACGACACTAATGCCATTTAAATACCTTGAGCCAATAATCAGGTCATTGGTTTCAATTTCTTTGAGAAAGGTCACAATAACTTCAGGGTCATGAGAAAAATCACCATCCATCTGCACGACCGTGTCATACTCATGCTCAATGGCATATTTGAAACCAGCGATATAAGCTGTACCAAGACCGAGTTTGCCTGCTCTTTCCATGAGGTGCAACTCGGGAGTGCCTTTTTGACGAGCTTTTACAATGTCAGCTGTGCCATCTGGTGAACCATCATCCACAATGAGAATGTCTGTTTTTACTGGGAGTGATAGCACCTTATCAATAACGAGAAGAATGTTTTCCTTTTCGTTATAAGTAGGTATGATTGTTAAATTACGAGACATTCATTTCTTCCTTAAGCAGAGCCAGCTCTTCATCAATCCCCATGATGGGTATTCCCAGCTCTTTATTCAATTTTTCACAAATCAGACCGCTGCGCAATGGCCGTGGAGCCTTCTGATTCAAGTCAACCGTCGAAATTGCATTAATTAATGAAGAGGACAACCCAAAAGTATCTGCAATTTTTAATGCAAAAGTATAACGCGAAACCACCTCTTTTGATCCAAAATGCCAAATACCCCATGCCTTATTCTCAAGGATCACTCTAATTACAGTCGCCAGTCGACGTGCATAGGTAGGGTTATTGTACTGATCATCAACGATTCTGACCGATCTTTCATTCCGCAATTCATTAAGCAACCACGCCACAAAACTACTCTTAAGATGTTTCCCATTGCCATACATGACATTGGGCCTAATGACTGCGACCTTTGCCCCTGATTCCAGAACAGCTTTTTCTCCAGCAAGTTTTGACTCAGCGTATTTACCCCTGGCATCACCAGCATCAGTTTCCCGATAGGGTCCCGAATCACCACTAAATACATAATCCGTGGATATGTGAATCAGAGGGATATCGTTATTCTTACAAATTAAAGCAATTGCCGCTGGAACCTTACCATTCAAAGCAAAGGCTAGATCCTGATCATCTTCTGCCCCATCAACATTTGTATAGGCTGCTGTGTGAATAATGCAATCCGGTTTAACCTGATTGACATATTCCTCGAGAGCCATGGTGTCATTTAAATCTATTTGTTCTACCTGGATATTATGGGATGAACCAAATATACTGGGGGTTAAATCAAGACCATAAATTTCATGATCTCTGGAAAACTCCTGAACAATATTTTGACCCAGCAGGCCATTGATTCCTGTTATCAATACACGTTTATTCAACTATTCTAGATCCTTAATCAACTTCAAATATTTCAGTATCGAATGTCCTGATGATAGTTTCCATTTGTCGAATATATGGCATTTTGGCCTTTTCAGGTGCATGGACAATTCCCGATATTAGATAAATCCGATCTTTTAAAGGTTCGTAAAAACCATACGCTATAAAAGGACCACCCTTTACTTCTGATTTTGATTCCCACAAACCATAGTATTTATATGTGGAGTATTGTTTGAACCAGACAGGCTCTGAAATCAAATAATCCCGATTCAGCTTCACATCTTTCAACTTTTTGCCAAATGTATTGGTCAGCAAACTATCCAATTGATATCCCAGCGTTGAATCCGTGGGGGTTGCCCATGAAACCACCAGCCATCGATATGGAAAATCACGACCCAACCATAGAATATTATCCTTAGGTCGATTTTCAATTTCCACATAATCATGCATCATACGTAGATAAAATCCATATTGGTTGTAATACTTTTCAGCAAGCTCGAATTGTTCACCTGATCGGTAAATGAAAGCTGAATTTCGCTCAAACATCTTTTTTTCAATAAAATTGAAAATTTGATCCTGATTGATTTCTAGACGATTTCGAAGGTCGGCAAGATTTTTACCGATAACGACAACCAGAGCTTGACCTGTAGCGTAGGCGTCACCTTGCTGATAATAACCTTTGGGATTTCGACGCATATTATTGATGGTAGAGTCAGGAAGCATGGAACGTACCTGGGGGGTCACACCACTCTTTTCTTCAAGACGAGTCAGTATCATCAAATTTTTATTCAGTATATTCGTGTTCAGATCATTTGGACTGATTCTCTGGAAGGTATATAGAGTCTCTGTGGGAGGAGTTTGATATACCTTCCCCAGAGTTTGAGCTAAAATCGGCTCGCAGGCTTCCCAATTTCTTTCATCACATACCACAGTAATGACATGATCATACCCAATGGCTTTTTCCTTGGGTCTCTCACATGCCCCTAGTGTTAGGACGACTATTAGCGCTATTACTGAATAGCGTATAAAATCTATTTTTCTCATCATACCCACTCCCCTGCGTTCACAAAAATAACGAAGCATAAAGTTATTCCCATCAGGAATCTCTCACAGCCTTTAATTGGTGATGAGCTCGAAATCTGCAAGTCCCTCAGAAATGGAGACGGATGTCACCTTGACTTTTACTGGATCTCCCAATCGATACATTTTTTTTGTCCGTCTTCCAGTGAGGGAGAAATTATTTTCCTCATATTCGTAGTAATCATCAGTAAGACTGCCAGCATGCACCAGCCCATCGACAAAACTTTCAGCAAGTTCCACGAAGAATCCAAAATTCAAAACTCCGGAAATCACCCCTTCAAATTCCTGACCGATCCGTTTGCTGAGATACTGTAGCTGTTTCATTTTCATATGATCCCGTTCAGCTTCTATGGCGACTCTTTCCCGTTGTGAACAATGCTCAGCTAATTTTTCAAGTGACGCTTGAGAGGGCAGGTTGGTATTGTCGTTATGGACATACTGCTTCAGGAGACGATGCACCGTTAAATCAGGATAGCGTCTGATGGGTGAGGTAAAATGGGTGTATGATTTGAATGCCAATCCAAAATGTCCCTTATTTTCAACAGAATATTTAGCCTTGGTCATGGATCTAAGGGCTACCTTTTCGATAAAATGTCGATAGGGGCTCTCCCTCACTGCCTCTACCAGGACTTGATAATCCATTGGTTTTACTGGCGTTTTAATCTTCTGGGGTATGTTTAAACGATTCAAAATCATCTGTAATTTGCTCACATCATCAATGGATGGTGTCTCATGGATTCGAAATATCCCAGGAAGTTTAGCCTTTATGAATTTTTGATCAAGGTATTCAGCAGTTACGCGATTGGCGGCCAACATAAATTCTTCTACCAATCTGTGCGCAGTCAAACGCTTGGAAGGTTTGATGTCGTGTGGGAACCCTGTTTCATCTAAAATCACTATAGGTTCAGGCAGATCAAGATCAATACTTCCTCTGGATTTTCTGTCACGAAACAGAACTTTTCTCAACTTCTCCATTTCTTGTATTTGTTTCGAATAGGTATGGGCTTTTCCATGGATGATCTCTTCAACTTCTTCATATGAGAAGCGCTGGTTCGAATGAATGACTGAATTCATGATTTTTGATGGGCCGAATTGACCATCGCGTCCAATTTCCATCATGCAAGTCATGCTGAGTCGGTCTATATGCGGTTTCAGGGAGCACAAATCAGAAGCCAGCTTTTCTGGTAACATGTGAATGGCTGTGCCAACAAGGTAAACACTTGAACCACGTTTTCTGGCACCTCTATCAATTGGACTACCTGGTGTGACATAGTGAGAAACATCAGCGATGTGCACTCCCAGTTTCCACCCCTTGGATGTTTGCTCAATAGAAATGGCATCATCAAAATCCTGAGCCGTCTCTGGATCAATTGTGAAACATGTAAGCTCTCTAAGATCTCTTCGATTTTCGATCTCAGTTTGCACACTCTCTTCAGAGTACGATTCGGCCTGTTCCAAAGATTTCGATGTCCAGGTCGTTGGGAGGTCATGTTGTTGGACGATTAAGGCAATATCGACACCTGGATCTCCAGGATAGCCAAGAATATCTTTAATCCTCACAAGTGGCTCTGGATGTCCTGCGTCCCATTGAACGAGCTCTACGGTGACCATATGGCCGTCCCTGGCAGCATTCTGCTCTCCCTCAAGCACAGCAAACCTAACTCGTATACGTTTATCCTCAGGAATGACCCATTGGCCAAACCGATCCTGCTGATAAACCCCAACAAATTGTGTCTGGTGCCGCTGGATGACCTCTATAACCTGGGCTTCAGGTTTATCGCCTCTTTGCTTATTTAGAATCTGTACTCTAACCACATCTTTGTGGAAGGCATGTTGCATGTGCTGTGCTCGAACGAAGACTTCACTGCCATCCTTCAGCTCCACAAAGCCAAATCCCCGGGAGGTTACTGCTAATATACCGGTCTTCTGCTGTTGCTTTGGCTTATAGGCATATTGATTTCGGCCCTTTTGATCGATGTGACCATTTCGATACATCTCCAGCAATAGAGTTTTGAGCGTCCGGTAATCGCGCTCTTTTATCCCTGCCGCTTTCATAATGGCGCGGTGTTTATACCAGCGACCCGGGTTAGATTTAAATGTGTCTAATATTTTCTTTTCAATTATCGATCGATCCAAGGAATACCTCCAGAATACTCAAGATGGAAAAAGCTGTTACTCATTTTAATCCCTTTGTGAGAAGCCAGAATGAGTCGAATGGGTCCTCTTCCACTTCTTAATTGAATACCCAGACCATAGCCCTGGATATTTTCAATTGAATTATTTGTATTATGCAAGCCAATATCATAAAACGCAAGGATTTGCGACTGTTTGCCCAAGGTAACGTGGAGGGTATTCTGCATACTTAATGTATTTGGAGCGCGGATAAAAGCTTCCTCATATCCGCGGACACTATTCACGCCTCCCAAAGCCATGAGGATTGAAGGATCAGATAAGGATTGGGTATGATTTTGTATGGTTGCGTCTGTTCTTTGAGAAACATAAAAATTGCCTGGGAGCCTATATTCTGCCTCAGATCGCAATGTGACCTTCCTGATGGATTGTGGTTCAAAATTCATTTCCTGATAGAGAGTGGTTCGTAATGATATCCCCTCATGAGCTTGAGCATTTAAGCTTGTTTGCCGATACCCGAGACCAAGTAAACGCTTTTTACTGGCAGCCCACTCTGGATAAAGTATGGAACCCTCATGGGTGATAATTGACTCATTCTTTTCATAATTGAAATATATAGACCGTTCCCAGTCAACATCCCAGCCCAGGCCAATTATAGTTTGGACGACCTGGTAATTCCCATCAATTACTTCCCTCCCAAACTGAAAGGTCGCTACAAGAGGCCATTGGAACAGCCAGGGATAATTCAAACCCAGATTGAATGATTCAGAATTAGATTTTAAACGTTTCCATGAAAAATTGAAGGACTTTCCCTTCCCATCAAAATTTGGGATATTCACATTGAGCTGCCCATACCAGGCCACAGTATCAGCATTCCCGCTTTTGTTAAAGGCTGCCAGACCCTGCAATTTAAGTTCAGGGTGGTATTTAACTTTATACCTCATATGATACTCTTCATTATCATCTTTTGATAGTCGGGAGAAATCAGCCAGCTGATAACCCAGCCCATTTATTCTACGTCTCGCTTTATGGAGTTTATCACTTGAGATGGTGGGTTGTCCCATTTTAAACTCTTTTTCCAGATAATCGGAACCTCTGGATGGGAGACCTGAAAAATGAACATAGCTCAGAGTTGAGGGATCGCCAGGAAAGATGTCTGCGTTGATCTGATCTGGATACTCGTGAGATTGCGATAATTCAATTTTTGCGTCCCAATACCCCATTGAAGCAATTGATTCCAATCTCGAATTTAAAATTGAGTCAATTTCTGAATCAAAAACCAGGGAGGTATCACTCTCTTCAGATTGGTTTATAACAAGCCTTAGCTCTTGTCCCAGGAGTGAAAGGCTGAACAAGGATAAAATGCCTATCTTGAGTAGGAAGCGAGTCATTAGAAGTGGGTTCTACCTTCCAGTCGTAAGTATTGCTCGTTCTGATTATCTCCACGTTTTTGGATGCTATAATTCATGGAAACTTGAAACATGCTTGAAAAAGTATAACGACCATTTACAGAATACTTCCAGTTATCGCCAGGCTGTCTTCCTGAAAAAACAGAATATGGGATGGATTGGACATCAGCCACAACCGTGGACAGGGTCATTTTCTGATCGATTCTCCCTCTCCGCTTGATCCGGAGACTGTGATTAAGATTAAGCAAGGACTCTGAATACATCTTGTCTAGTTGCTTATCGTTCACCAAAGAATAGGTGACATCCATTTCAAGTTTTTGTTGGGCAGATACTTTCGTGATGTGGTTCAAAAATGGTCTGGTAGATACCCATTCTTCTCTGGCAAGCGGATTATATTCAAGGGCACGCTTCCGAGATTCAAAAACAACGCCTATTTTTGATTGATGAGTACTATTCCAAATGAAATCCCCGTCAAGACTATGCGAGGTATATTCATTTTCCTCTGCCCCGTAGTTGTACAGAGTTGAGCTATTTTGATTTGATTTTCCAGAATAGCTGAACCGGGTGATATTCATGGCCTGTCCTGTTTGCATATCTAATCCAAGGCTTAGCATTGATTGACTCTGAATATCCCTCTGACTCTGAATTTCTTGTTTGAGGCGATACTCGTGACCCAGTCTACTTCGAAAAGCCACTCGATCCAAATTCCCAAAGCCATCTGACGTGTACTCCAATTTGGATTCGTTTTCAAATTTTCGGACCTGCTCCTCGTGATCAGAATACAAACGCTGGCGAATAAAGCGTCCACCACTCATGGGGATATAGTCCTGAATTGCTGGATCAAAGCTAAAATCTCCATAACCCGTATCCACTTCGATGTAGTGATAATCAAATTTTGGAATATGCTCTTCATCCAGGAGAAAATTCTCTTGAAAATTAAGATGCTTATCCAGTGCTTGTCCACTGACCTTTAACTTCCCCAGATAGTAAAGTTTGACGGCTCCGCTATCACTTCTGTGCTCACGATATTTCATGCTGAGCAACCCCTTTGAATCCAGAATATTTTCAAATCTGTAATCAGCTATCCAATCCTGTCTGTGATCACTCCATTTTTCAATGTCGTCTGAATTTAATATGCTCCTATCAGGTTCAGGAAATCGGTAATCTCTTCTTTGAATGAAACTGATCATCACTTCCTGATTTTCGGAGTATTCGAAGGTTGCATTGATCCCAGATTCCAAATGATCATTGCTCGCATGTAATACAGAGGACGATCCATCCTCAAGATTTATGGTCATACCAGTAGTTACCCTTCCACGGTGATAGCTGGATTTGAAAGCATGGGTTTGGCTAAGAGAACTATCAATATTGGAGAGAATGGCCATATATTCAGCAAATAGCGGTGCCTTCTGATCTGAGCTGCTCTCTATCTGAACTTGCTGCCCCACATTGGTACCTGATCGCTCCATTGTGGAAACAGAAGTCTTTAAATAATTAGCTTTCTGCTGGCCAATACGAAGCTGACCGTAGCTGAGATGTTCAGCCTCATCAAGCCGACTACTCAAATGCCATTTGCGATAATACTCCAATGACTCTAAAGCATCATGACTTGCATAGCCGGTTTGTATTTGTCTGTCACCCCAACGGAGTTCGAACCTTGGTCGATTGACGCCCATATCAACATCCCAGGCAATTTTGGATGACTGTTCCTCTGCGTTAGAGTACAAATTTTTGTTATCCTGGGAAATACCCACATCGAAATTCGCATCTAAGCTTGCCTTTTGGGCGTGACCAGAAAGTGAAAATACAGACAAAGATTGGGGCGCAATATATTGGTTGGCAGGCAGATACTCGCCAAATTCAGGATCGTATACATAGTATGGAACTATAGCATTGATCTCTTTCCGATATGCTCCGCGATCCAGACCAACAAAGCTAAATTCAACCACATAATCACCGAGCTGCTCACCCCTGTATAACAATATTCCGGTGGAATCCTGATCATAACTACCATTAAGGGTATCAAGGACAACCGTACTTAACTCAGTCGTATTGGTGTTTGTACCCAGCGGTCCAAATATTTGTTCAAGTTGGTCAGGTTCGATATTTCCCAGCGGGTTGTTTTTATCATCCCTGATATCCTGCCAGGCTGCAGATACATAAAATGGTGAATTGGCCCGATTGCCCAGGGAAACTTCTCCGCTGATCAGTTGTTTCCCAAATGAATAGGAAGCAAGGTAGATATCTGGGACATATTCAAATTCAACACTAATCCTGGAATTGGCTGAAAGGATATGATTTTGGGTAAAGTAGATTTCCGCAGCATTATAATCGATGATGTAGTCATCATCTTCTCCCCGGATGAGTAGATGATCATCAAGTTTGACTTTCTCAGAACCACCTAGAACGATGATGTATTTCTCCCCATTTTCACCCGACAATCTATAAGGCCCCTGTTTCCCATTCTTACCCTGAATCTGAAGCAGATGGTTCTTTCCATAGCTGAATCCCAGGGCCCCCTGCAAGCCCCCCTTTTTGGATTTTGCCTGAACATTGATTCCCTCAATGGATCGATCAACTTTTCCGAATTTGCCATTGTTGAGCTTTAAATCGACATCTCCTATGGAAGCGTTTAGGTCTGGACCATCGATTTGTATCAGTACTCGTTCGAAATCATTTAAGCGTCGTGTATTCCCAATGGGTTGAAGCGGTGAAGTCTTGTCAGTTAAGACGCCTTCAACCGTGTAATTCTCACTCAAATTACCCTTAATCTTGAGAAACATGCTTGATTGTAAGGATACTGATGAATTGCTGGAAACCTGTATTCCCCGGGTGATGCTTCCAACGGCATCAAGACCACTATTTACAGGCTGAGGTTTAACAATTGCAGCAGCATTACTCTTGCTTGTATCCAGAGCCGGTGTGTATGGAGGATGGTTTACAGCGTAAACTCTTGGTAGTTTCAATGTATCAGCACCCACGATGAAGGTTACTGAGTCAACACTATCATCTATTGCCTGGGCTGGAATGAATCCCTGCCCGGATGCAGCAATACATCCCAGAGAGACGATAAGAAATGTGATTAACCTGTAGATGTTACTACCGGATCTTTTTGATAATATTGTTTTTAATAATCGGCATTGGTTTTTCTGGTCAATCGGGTAAACGATGGAAGATCTAATTACGTTCCATTGCACAGAATAAAATATTCTTTACCAAGAATAAGCCAATATGAGAATATTATAGATAATATGGGCATATACGCTAATCCCATATCCACGAGTATAGAAAAGACTTCCCAGGAGAATACCTCCAAACATGCGCTGCGAAAATACAGGGAGGCTATAGGACTCCATGAATAAATGAAAAGCAGCAAAAACTACGGCTGAGAGTAGAATGGCAATTGGAACGGAGAAGCTTGACCTAAGCGAAAAACCTCGTTCAAGAATATTGAGAAAGGAACCAATTAATACAAGTCTGAAAATAAGTTCCTCAAAGATTCCTGCCCCTATTGCCAAATTAATATTGGTTATCTTTGCTTCCATTGTCACGAGTTGCAGGGGTAGCAGAGTAAACAGTTGGAGGCTGATAAAGATAAGAGAACCCCACAACATACTTTCTAAAAGCATATAGATAATATAATTGGCATGGATTCCAGGTTTTTTCTCAATCTTGTATCCACGAACCATGGTTATGATGAACAGGCCAAGTAGGATTGCTGAAACAATTAAGGGGTTGGTTAATCCCAGCGATTCAAAGAGGCTGCGCAATAGGATTTCACCTGTATTACGCAATTCAAAAAAAGAATCCCTGAATAATATGAGAATACCAATCTCATAGATGGCCACGGCTGGTAAAGTGAGTATCAGACTGTAATGAAGTGATTTGGAACTGTTTAGATACTGGCGGAGTGAGGAAACTTTTTTTGCCATGAATCGCTTCTGCTACTTTTTAGATGCCCTGGCGGGTAAAACTAGTCATTAAGCTTCAATACTGCCAGGAAGGCATCTTGGGGAACTTCTACGCGGCCGACCTGCTTCATGCGT
Organism: Candidatus Neomarinimicrobiota bacterium; assembly: GCA_016784545.1. Classification (NCBI taxonomy): domain Bacteria; kingdom Pseudomonadati; phylum Fidelibacterota; species Fidelibacterota bacterium. The sequence continues at coordinate 14,265 of JADHUM010000058.1, read as the reverse complement.
TTTTTGCCTGCCTTCTGTTTTTCCAGCAATTTCCTTTTACGCGTGATATCACCACCATAACATTTGGCAGTGACATTTTTACGCAGGGCCCTAACCGTTTCACGAGCAATAATTTTTTGGCCTATGGATCCTTGAATGGGCACCTCAAATTGCTGGCGGGGAATTAATTCTTTCAACTTTGCGCACAACCGTCGAGAATGGTCATAAGCTTTATCCCGATGTACAATTTGTGAAAGAGCATCGACCCTTTCGGTGGCGATAAGAATATCTAATTTTACCAGATCACCTCTACGGAAGTCAATGGGCTCATAATCAAATGAGGCATAACCCCTTGATGTGCTTTTAAGTTGATCGTAAAAATCAAAAATGATCTCAGACAGGGGTATCTCAAAATAGATCTGGACCTTGGATTCATCCAGATAGTGTGTTGATTTATAAATGCCACGCTTATCAATAATCAACTTCATCAGATTACCGATGTAAGCAGGTGGCGTCAGCACTTCTGCAGTAACATAGGGTTCTTCAATATGGTCGACATCGCCAGGTTCAGGTAGATCGCTGGGTTTATCTACCATAATATGTGAACCATCCTTGAGGTTGACCTTGAATTGAACATTGGGCTGTGTCGTAATAAGATCGATGGCAAATTCACGTTCAAGACGCTCCTGAACAATTTCCATGTGCAATAGACCAAGATATCCCACTCGGAATCCAAAACCCAGTGCACTCGATGTTTCAGGTTCCCATGTCAGGGCAGCATCGTTCAGGTTGAGCTTTTCAAGGGCAGCCCTCAAGTTGGCATAGTCGTCAGAAATGATTGGATACACACCCGAATAAACCATGGGTTTTACTTCACGATACCCTGTTAGAACCTCCATAGCGCCGTGTTTTGCCGTGGTGATGGTATCACCGACGCGAATTTCACTGATATCTTTAATATTGGCTATTATATAACCTACATCTCCAGCCCTAAGAATATCAGCCTTCATCTTTTTCAGCTTGAAATAACCAAGTTCTGCAACTTCATATTCCTCTTTGCTGGCCATGAAACGTACGATTTCTTTGGACTTTAACTGCCCTTCAAGAACTCGAACGTAGGCAACGGCACCTCGATATGCATCGTATGTACTATCAAAAACCAAAGCTCTCAGCGGCAGGTCATCATTCCCCTGTGGAGCTGGAATTCGCTGAACCACTGCTTCCAGAATTTCCTTAATACCGATATCCGCCTTAGCGGAAGCCTGCAAAATTTCATCCTCATCACAACCGAGCAGGTCAACAATTTGTGATTTAACATTCTCAATTTGAGCAGCCTGGAGATCAATTTTATTAATAATTGGGATAATTTCCAATCCACTCTCAACAGCCAGCATGGCATTGCTGACAGTCTGGGCTTCAACACCCTGGGCTGCGTCTACCAGAAGCAAGGCCCCTTCACAGGCATCCAGACTTCTAGACACTTCGTAGCTAAAATCTACATGTCCAGGAGTATCAATAAGATTTAGAACGTAATCTTTGCCATCATTGGCAGAATATTTCACCTGAATAGGATGTGATTTAATAGTTATTCCGCGTTCACGTTCCAGGTCCATATCATCCAGAACTTGATTCATCATTTCTTTATTGGAAATCGTGTGGGTTTCTTCAAGCAGTCGGTCTGCCAGCGTGGATTTTCCGTGATCAATATGGGCAATTATACAAAAATTTCGAACTTCAGATCTTATCATAGGGCGCAATATACGCTTGATTATCTCGTATCAAACAGGAAGGCAAAACAGAATGAAAATGTTGATCAGAAGATTAGAATTTTAAAAAGAAACTGTTTCCACCTTTGGGTGAGTCCTCGATGCCAACAATAGCGTCATGCTCAGCGGCAATTCTCTTCACAATGGCCAATCCAAGTCCTCGCCCTCGTTTGATACCTTCCTCAAGTTGGACATTGCGTTTGAATATGGTTTCTCGCATCTCCAGGGGAATTGGTGGGCCTGCATCTTCGACTCTGAGTGTGACTCGACCTTTCTCTTTTCTCAAAATCAGGTCTATGGAGCCACCTGCTGTAGAATATTTAACAGCGTTGCTTAAATAATTTTTGGGAATCTCTGAAATAATTGGATTTGCTTCCACAATAAGGGAATTTGGTAATTTAAGCTTTAAGGACATAGAGGCGGTCGTCATAGGAGATGAAAACTCAGATTCCATGCCCTTTAACATGGGAACCAGATCCATTTTATCCTTGGTAATATTTTCACCAATACTCAACTTTGACAATACAGTGGCGTTTTCAATCACCTTCATCAAACTTTCAGCACTGCCCTGCAACAATTCATACATCTCATTGCCATCATCTTCTGCACTCAACATGTCTGTAATTGAGCTAATGACCCCTGCAGGATTTCTTAAATCGTGAGTGATGACATCAAGGAGTAATTCCTTCATCCCATTGGCATTGGCCAGTTCACTTGCTAACTCTTCAAGGGCTTTGCCCTTTCTTGCACGATCGATGGTAAGTGCAACTTGACCAGCAGCAAGATTTAAGAGTCTAATATCTTCATCTTCATACTGGGTTATGCCATCATATTCCTGCAGTACAAATGCGCCAATAACTTCGTCTTTTACCTTCAATGGTATTCCTAACCATACACTTGGCAACTCACCGGCTATTGTCACCTGACCACTATCCATGAGGGCACGGATTTCAGTCTGCTTGACATGAATTGTTTTCTGCTGCACGATAGCGCGAGCAGTGAGAGAAGTTTCTGGATCTAAAGGAATACTTTCCGGCAATTTTGATTTGTAAAAATCTCGTTCGTAGGGAAAGTAGAGTGTGTTATTTTCTTTATTCAGCATAACCAACAAGAAATTACTGGTAGAAATAATCTCGCTGATGAATTGGTAAATTTTGTCATAAAGGTTGGTTACATCAGTTGCCTCTATGGCCGCAGATGTGATTGCATAGAGCACATCACGTAGCTTTTGATCCTTCAGCGCTCTTTCTTCTTCGGCCTTCTGTCGTGTTATATCCTCAGTTAGGGCGACAAAATGGGTCACTGCGCCGTAGGAATTTCGAATGGGTGAAATAGATACTTTGCCCCTGGTAAGTTCACCATTACGTTTCCGATTAACAATATCACCAACCCAAACAGAGCCGCTCTTGATAGTGTCCCATAATTTTTTGTAGAAGAATTCATCGTGTTGATCAGACTTGAAGAGTCTTGGGTTTTGGCCCATGAGTTCGTCCAGACTATACCCCATTAGGGACAAGAATTGACTGTTAACATATTCAATGCTTCCCTCAACATCAGTAATGACCGTCATCACGGGGCTTTGTTCAACCGCCTGACTCAGTTTCTGAAGTTGAAGGTTTGCTTGATTTTGCTCGGTTATATCAAGTGCGTGGCCAACATTTTTAACATTTCCTTCGCTATCAACAAATGAGTTGGCAGAAACCAGTATATCACGTTTTTCCCCATTCGGGCGGAGAATATCCAGGGGATATTCAGTGGGAGCTTCCTCTCCAGCTTGTCTGGCTTCATAATTCTTGATTACTTGAAGTCGAGAAGGACCGAGGTGTTCAGAAAAATTTGAACCTATCAATTCCTCCCGAGGTCGATCGAATATTTCGCAAAGCCGATCGTTTACGTATACAAATTTTGATTTGTGATCGATGATATAAATGCCTGTTGTGGATTGCTCCACAATCGCCTGGATATGTGCTTCTGACTCTTCAACCTGTTTTTGAGTTTTCTCCTGTTCGCTTTTTAGCTGAGCATTCTTTATACTTTGCGATATAAGGTGCGCAACATCCTTAATAACAGCAAATTCGCTACGGAAATTTGGTATGCTTAAATTCCATGTAAATCCCAAAAGCCCAACAATCCGATCTTCTCCACGAATCAGAATGAGAAAGGAATCCTCATCCAGTAGTGTGTTCATGAGATCATCAGGAATCATCATCTTCTGATTTTCCAGGGTCTTCCTGTCTCTCTTTTTCAAATAGGATGCAAAGACCTCTGGCGAAATACCTTTTGATTGACTTGCACTTATTTTGTCATCATCAGACCATAGTATGATCCAATACTTTTTAAAAATATTTGTCGCTGAAAATGTATTATGAAGTAAGGTTCCAATTTCTTGTATGCTGCGGGTTGATCCCAAACCGCTGTAGATAGAATCCTTCATCCCCAGTAGTTCATTGATCCTGAGCATCATTTGATCCGTTGCAAAGCGTGTAAGTGCTATCTTGATCATCGTGCGAGCAGCTTGATCATCGATGGGCTTATGAAGGTATCCGTAGGCATCAGCATCCTGTATGGCCTTGGAAATATGCTGTTCATCAGCATAGGCAGTGGCAAAGACAATCGGAACGGGATGTTTTTTGTGAATTTCCTGAGCTGTCTCAATCCCATCCATTTTGCCACGGAGCTTAATATCCATCAGAATTATATCTGGGTTGGTCTTGGTCGTAAGTTTAAGAGCCTCAGCTCCAGTCCCTGCGATCCCCACAACCGTAAACTCATCCTGCGCCAGCCGAATAGATAAATCCTCAGCTGAAAGTCGTTCATCTTCAACGATAAGAATGCGTATTTTATGTTCTGAATTATTCATTGTTTTGAAACATCTGCTAAAAATTTCAGTTGATTGACTGAAATAATATAATAAATCTATTACACTAGAATAATTTTATATGTAAGGATTATTCAATTTCTGAAAAATATTTAGCAATTCTTTGTCCAGCTTTGCCTTCCCACCCATCAATTGGATAGCCATCGAGGGTATCCCCTTCAATAATCGAGACGATTTTAGCTTCAATTTGCTCTACATCGAATCCAACCACTGTATTTGTACCCTTGGTAAGGGTTACAGGACGATTGGTTGCTTGTCCAATGGTTATGCATTGAACACCCAATATAGTGGATTCCTCCTGAAGCCCCTGGGAATCGGTCACCACACACACAGTATTTTTCAAGAGCTTTAGCAAATCGTGGTAATTCTGAGACGTAACAAATTGAAGATTTACACCTGGATCCAATATGACTTCCGGAATATCCTCGAGTAGCGTGAGGGTTTTGGGATGTAGTACACAACAAATGCGTAGTCGTTCTGAAAGTTTTTCAAGCATGGTCATAAATGAGATCAGAAAACTTTTATTCCCCAGAATATGATCGTGATGCACGGTTAAGAGAATGTAGGCACCTGCTTCCAAACCATACCGGTCTAAAACATTACTGTCCTCAGCATAACCCAAATTTGCAAATACAGCATCGGAACGAATGTTTCCAACTTCAATAATGCTACTATTGTCATACCCCTCACGAATCAGGTTGATGACTGGTTCTTCATTTGAAGTAAACAGGTAGGTGGACAATTTATCAATGAGCATATCATTCTGTTCTTCAGCTATTTGAAAATCAAATGACCGAACTCCTGCATCGAGATGGGCAACTTCGATATGAGAACGTACTGCAATCAATGAACAGGCCAAAGCAGAGTCGGAATTTCCAAGGACGATGACGATATCTGGTCGATCAATGTGAATCTGATTTTCATAAGACATCATAATAGATGCCAATTTTCCAATGCCATCAACCGCATTGATATTGAGATAAGCATGAATGGGCGACAGGTGTAATTGCTCCAAAATATCCTGGCTGAGTTCTGGGTCATAGTGCTGACCAGTATGGATAATTCGAATTTCCAGTTTGTCTTCGAAATCCTGAAATGCAGTCTTTAATGCAGCTGCACGAATGAAATCAGGCCTAACTCCAACAATTATATCTATCTTTTTCATACGATCTCCATTTTCAGCTTACAATCTAGATCAATCCACAAGAATCAGGTCATGTATTTCATAATCCAAATTTATACTTCATGGTCAATCCGAAATGGCGAGGATCGCCATAGCTCATATAAAGTTTCTCATCATAGTCAGGTGGTTCGAGACCAAAGTAAAACCCTCGTATTGCATATTTTGTGTCTAAAATATTGTCTGCCCAGAATGACAGTTCAAGTGACCTGGAGAAGGAATATGTGATGCCAGCATTAAATAGATTATACGCCGCTGACACCTGATCATGACTCTCTGAAAAATAGAAATTATCCTTCCCGGAAACTGAGCCTCGTAAAGAGACATTGGTCCATAGGCTGTAATCTATACCAAGTTTGTAAGAATACTGAGGCGCATGGGCAAAAGCTCTATCGCCGAGTGAAATAAGTTGATCTGGGGCTACTTCGAAGGAATACTCCTGTGTTTTAGACTCCAGCAAGCCCAAATTACCTGACAGATGAATTCGAGCGTTCACTACTCTGCGAAATTCTAATTCCATCCCATAGACATACCCTTCCGAAGCGTTTCCTATGTAGTAAGTAAAGCTATTCGGGTCCATGGGGTCTTGTTGGCTGGAAAGTGAAACTTGCTGGTCAATTCGCTGGGTGTAAAATGCCAGAATTGAAAGCATGCCTGAATTGGAAACACCCCGGTAGCCCATTTCATAATTATTTACATATTCAGGAGAAAAAGGGCGATTGATATCCAGGATGCGTGGGTGCTGGTTAATTCCACCAGCTTTAAAACCCCGCGCTACATTTATGAACGTCGACTTGCGCTGGTCAATTTTGTATAAAACTGCAATCTTGCCACCATTGAGTTGATCACTCATCCCGAAGGTGGTGGTTTTATTGTCTTCATAATCGGTATTACGCTTCCCTAGACGAAGATTGGAAGTAATCTTGAACCTGTCAGTTGGGCTATAATCTATTTGTGTATAAACAGAACTATTTCTCAAATGAAATTCACTTTTAAGTTCCGATTCATCACCACCGAATAAATATCCCTCGGCATCATCTTTCTCGATGAGATCCTTATAATAAATTCCTGTTATTAGATGAATAGATTCATTTTTACTGGCGTGGACCAGACGTAGCTCCTGCGTCCTCGTGTTTCGATTACGAGCGACCTCGTCGAAAAAGTCATACCTCCACCCCTCTATGTCAGGATCGAATCCGTAGGGCTCTTGAGCCCAAAAATCATCATTCCCCCAATCGCTATCATAACTGTATTGCATATCGGCGACTGAGAGAGAAGAGATCGAGAATAAATCTGTACCTGGGGAAACCTCATATTCTGCTCTGACGACGATGGCATTTAATGTCTGACTATCCTTCCCAGGTTTGTCACTATAGGTCGTAAACCCAGTGTTGGTGGGACTCCATGTATCATACCCATTATCCATATTTACTGACAGTAGTGTGGTTTTGATTTCAAGTTTTGGATTGATGGCCCAGATTAGCTTTAGCCTGGCCATAGTTTCAAGTCTTTCATTGGTGGTATGGTCATCCAGATATTCATTATATTGGAATCCATTGGTGTATCCACGATAGGCAGCCAGACGGGCTTTGAGGTTTGAACCGGAATGTAGATTGAATGCTGTGCCTATATTCAGAGTGCTGGAATTCCCGGCAGAGACAGTGACATAAGCATCCTGGCCGTGGTCAGGATCATTTGAGCGCAGAACAATAAATCCTGCCAGTGCATTGGGACCATATATTGATGATTGGGGACCGCGAAATAATTCCACTCGGTTTACATCAAAAGTTAAGCCCGACATGCCGATTCCACTCAGATCGAGATCATCTATGCTGAAACCAACAGAGTAGTTTGGCGGTCCATCACCTGCAAATTGTGATCGCTCCCCGATACCTCTGATTTGAAAATAACGCGGTCTGGAGCTACCACCTGCCCAGTTCAGATTGGGGATGTTGTTTATCAAGGTCTGAAAGTGGGGTTCACTGGATTGATCAATTTCCCGTTTACTGATAACACTGATACCGCCTTCAGTATCCAGCAAAGATTGTGTTCTGAGTGCCCCATATACACTGACAGTCTCTCCACTTAATAAAATGGGGACCAGCTTTATAGTATCCAGAATTTCACTTTCATTCAGGATTTTGGGATCATAGGCAATATGCTGAAAGACTATTTTACCATCGAGATCACCAGCAATGGAATATTGTCCTGATTCATCGGTAACAGTGCCCATGGAACCAGAAATGATTTCACACCCTGCGATGGGTAAATTGGTGGTAGCATCCACGACTCGACCAGAAATGGTTTTTTCCTGAGAGCGTGCCCCGGAGTTAAGTAATAGAATAGAAATAAAAAAGATGGTGAAACGGTTCATATGTTCTCCCTACGCTGGCATGATCCAGATCAGGTTCCTAGGGTTTGATCTCAGCCCAGCCTCCGCGATGGAAGTCACTGGACACCCCGATATCGATGACAATATAGAGTTATGTTGGAGGTGAAGGGTAAAAAAATGCCACCCCAGAAGGATGGCATTTATGAGACTACTTTGAATATCGATTATGGATTAACGATTTTAGAATTGCGAATGTGTTTGCTCAATTTCCCAAATCTTCAATCGGTGTTCCTTGCCTGCCTTGCCGAAGCTGATAAGCGTGGGCAGGTTCTTAAATCAAAAAGAGACTACCCCTATTGGGACAGCCTCTTTATGAAACTCGATATTTGAGAAAGGGTTAGCCGATAACTGCGTCGACCTTGGCGGTAATCTGTGGTTTGGGTACTGCCCCAACAAGCATTTGGGCTACTTCACCATTTTTGAAAATCAAAAGACTTGGAATACTACGAATCCCGTATTTCTGAGCAACTTCTGGATTGCCATCTACGTCTAATTTTCCAACTTTCAACTTACCTTTATATTCACTGGCAATTTCTGCAACTACTGGAGCAACCATTTTACACGGCATACACCAAACAGCCCAGAAGTCTACAAGCACTGGTACGTCTGACTCAATTACTTCAGCATTAAAGTTGCTATCGGTAAATTCTTTCACATTTTCAGCCATTATCTCTCCCTAGGCAATCAATTAACATTATAAAACCTGAAGAAGATAAATGAAGCTTCAGGTATGTCAAGTTATTCAATCCATCAAATGCACTACGCTCTCATCCATCTATATATTTCTGGCAAAGTGATGCGTTTTCCATAAAGCAGGATGCCAGTCCGGAACACCTTAGCGGCTAGTCTGATACTTCCATAGACACTAATAATCATTACAATAATGGTTGTAAGTATCTGAAAAGTTGATGTCTCCCCTACTGCTATCTTAATCATCATAAAGAAGGGCGTCACCAGGGGTATATAGCTTAAAACATTTACCAGAGTAGAGTTAGGGTTTTCGATGACCATGGTCCACAGAACCATGGGAATAATAGCAATAAATGTGATGATTTGAATAGCCTGCTGGGCCTCCTGCTCAGAATCAAACAAGGCCCCTACTCCTATATATATTCCTGCATATAACAGATATCCGAGAATAAAATACGTAAAATAGAGCAGCCCGATTGCTGGCGTAATGAGGGATAGATCATAGTAACTGCCTGCGATGAATGTTCCAATCAGGTATATGGCAGATTGGGTTAGCCCCAGCAAGCCAAGTCCCAATATTTTTCCACCCATCAATTCATTGTAGCTCACCGTTGATAAAAGCACTTCAATGACCCGGGAAGACCTTTCCTCCAATACCGCCCTCAGCAGGAGCTGCCCACCTGTAAAGATGCCCAGGAAGAGTAAAAACATGAATACAAAGGGTGCGATATAACCTGCGATAAGTTCTTCAGTTTCCCTCTCCTCAGATGAACCAATCTCAAAATGAGAAACTGTTACATTAAAAAATATTTCATCCAGTGCATCATCTGACAATTGCAGAAAAATGGCTTTCTCCTTGATTAATAACTCCTTCAACTCAGATTCGATAATATCAGTTGAGCGAATGGTTGAACTTGATCTGGCATAATTACGAAGCATTGGATTGGTAAAAAAATCAGCTGGAATTACGAAGTAACCATCGAGAGTCTTTTCATTCACCAGTTCATCAAATTGAGTTTGCAAAGATTCAAAGCTACCGTTGGACACGGCCAGATTGAAGGGCGGGGTTTCCTTCTCAGCGAACCGCTCGTCCAGAACAAGAGACAATTGATGTCCATAGAAACCTGTTTCATCAATTAATCCAAAGTTTTTGGTTTCAATACCTGCACCTGAACCAGCCATATATCCAGTACCCAGACTAATCACCAGGATCAGAATTGGCATGCCAAAAGTTCCAATGATAAACCATTTTGAGCGAATTCTACGACGATACTCGAACCATGCAATTTTCAAGGCATTCATGATTCAGATCCCTGTACCAAATGAATAAAAACTTCTTCAAGACCTAACTCGGCAACTCTCACCGATTTTAAATCGATTGATTTATTCAGAGTGGAAATGATATCCTGCTTTGAATGACCGTCAATTTCGATAAACATGGATCCATTTGTACGCTCTGTTGTGAAAGCAGAAAAGCATTCATGATTGAGATCAGCCTCATTTACAGGTGTTACCTGAAGACGCTGAATGCCTTCTGATTGCATTATTTTTGATAGTTCCCCAGCTGTGACCAATTGACCTTTATTAATCAGGGCAACATCATCACATAGCTTTTCCACCTGGTCCATTTGGTGAGAGCTGAACAGGATGGTTTTACCAGCTTGTTTCATCTCCTCCAATATTTCCTTTAAGAGAAGCTGATTAACAGGATCAAGACCAGAAAAAGGTTCATCCAGGACTATGTATTGAGGGTCATGGAGGATGGTATTTATAAATTGAAGCTTTTGCTGGTTACCCTTTGACAATTCACTGACCTTGGATTGCAGCCTGGATCCCAGATCAAAGCGCTGGAGATATGCTTTAATTTTATCATTGGCATGTGGAACGCTTCGAAGATGAGCAAAGTATTGCAGTGTTTCCATGACTGAGATCTTCTGGTACAACCCTCGTTCTTCAGGCAGATATCCTATTTGGTTTGATGGAGGTCTATTATTACTTCCTTCAAAAAGGATCTGGCCTTCATCGGGAATAATAATGTTCATGAGCATACGAATGGCTGTGGTCTTCCCTGCCCCATTGGGACCCAGAAAGCCATAAATTCTACCTGGTTGAATGGTCATATTGAGTTCAGAAACAGCAACAATGGAATCGTATGTTTTGGAGATTCCCCTGATTTCTATCATAATGTCACTTTCATGATTTGAGGAAGGAGGAGCAAGAGGGTTTAGTTATGGATGATCCGAATAAATTTTCGCTTACCGGCTTTTATGACGAAACTCCCCTTGGTATTAAAGGGTAAGAATTCATCCTGGACTTTTTCTCCATCAACACTCACTGCATTTTGCTTGATAAGCCTGCGAATCTCCCCCTTACTGCCGAACAATCCACTCTTATCCAGGAGGGAAAGCAGGGTTTCATCAGATGACTCCACAATGAGCTCAGGCATTTCATCTGGGATATCTTTTTTGATAAACAAATTATCGAAGGCTTGTTGTGCAGCAGTTGCTGAATCTTCATCGTAATAGACTTTCACCAATTCACGACCCAACTGTCGCTTAAAATCACGTGGGTTTTCCCCTGATTTCATTTTGGTTTCGATGCTTTTGATATCATCCATGGGGAGATTGGTGGTGAGGGTGAGATATTTTATAATCATTTCATCTGGTATGGATAACACTTTTCCAAACATTTCAGCAGGTGAATCTGATAATCCGATATAATTGTCATAACTTTTGGACATCTTTTCCACACCATCTGTCCCTTCAAGAAGGGGCACTGTCATGATAACCTGTTGGGCTTGATTGGATTTTTTTTGCAGCTCTCGTCCCATAAGCAGATTAAATAGTTGATCTGTTCCCCCCAATTCTACATCAGAATGCAGATGGACAGAGTCCTGTGCCTGGGCAAGTGGGTAAAGGAATTCATGAACCGAGATGGGTGTTCCACCCTTATACCTCTGAGAAAAGTCATCGCGTTCCAGCATTTGCGCTACGGTCACCTGGGCAGCCAGCTTAATGACTTCAGAAAAATTCATGGTGTTCAGCCAGTCCGAATTGTGCACCACATCAAGCCTGTCGGTGTTTAAAATAATAGAAGCTTGGTCGAGATATGACTTACCAAAATCACGAGCTTCTTCCAGGGTTATACTAGGTCTGGTCTTATTTCTACCCGTAGGATCACCAATGGAGGCCGTAAAATCTCCAATAATGAGTATGGCATTATGACCCAGATCCTGGAATTGACGCAATTTTCTCAGGACGACGGCATGACCTATGTGCAAATCAGGACGACTTGGATCAGCGCCGAGTTTAATTTTTAATGGCTTCTCTGAGGCTATGGACTTTTCGAGCTTCTGTTCAAGTCCTTCAGGCGAAACAAAGTCTTCTACACCTCGGGAGAGTATATCTAGCTGTTCTTTAACTGGTGGAAATTTCAAAATCTTTCTCCGCTATTCTTAGTGACTGAGTTTTCTGGCTCTATCCATTTCTCTGGTGGCATCACGTTTGAGAGAGGTCTGCCTTTTATCTCGAATATTTTTACCCTTTGCAAGACCAAGCTCAACTTTCAGCTTTCCTGCCTTAAAATAAAGCGAAAGCGGTAGTAATGTATATCCTTTGGCTTCGATCTCATGACTCAATTTTCTAATTTCTTTTTTATGTAGTAACAAGAGTCGAGGTCGTGTCGGGTCATGTTGATCGTAATCATTTGCTGTTTCCCAGGGCGAAATATGCAGATTCAATAATGAGATACTCCCATTCCGTGGTCTTGCATAGGCATCACCCATGTTGAGATTTCCTGCACGAATTGATTTTACCTCAGTTCCATGCAGGGAGATGCCGGCCTCAAATTTTTCTATAATCTCATATTCGTAGTACGCGCGCTTATTGCGTAAAACCAACTTGATATGTTTATCGTCGTTCATGCGGAAAATTTATTCTTCCCTTACCTGATAACAACCCCGCTTTTAGTAATGTTGCCCTTAAAGGAGAGCTTTAATGAAAATATTTAACTAGAATTTGTCCATATATCAACATATCTGGTCCAATATTGTTGAAACATGGAGTATTTATCGATGATGAGTGCCCAAATACATCCAATAAAAAAAGCTGTTCCAGAGACTATTAATCCCTTGATGATCGTATAATAAGGGATTATAATTAAAGTAATGGTTCAAGTGTTTAACATCGATTTATCATAGAGTGAGCGGATTATGCCAAGGGAAGCCATCAAAAAACTATACTATTCAATCGGTGAAGTCAGCGAAGCAACTGACTTAAAGCAATACGTGTTGCGCTACTGGGAGTCAGAATTTCCCCAGCTATCTCCTGCTAAAAACCGTGCTGGCAACCGTACCTACCGGGAAAAAGACATTGAGTTGGTAAATTTTATTAAAACGCTACTTTATGAAAAGAAATACACCATTGAGGGAGCGCGTCAGAAGCTAAAGCAGTTACAGGACAACGGTCAGCCTCTAAATGTCCTCAGCCTTGAAGAGCCAGTGGCAGCTCAACCTACCCCACCAACTCAAGCCGTAGAGCAACCTATGGCACCAAAACCAGTGACTTCTGCCCAGGGTGATATGACTCCAGAGCGTTACAAGAAATTTCTAACAAATCTTCGTATTGATCTAAAACAGCTTATTGATTTAATTGATTCATAAACTTGTTTTAACCCCTTAAAGCTCCTTGATTCGGAGTGTTTCAATTCTTTAATTAGGCCGCTTCATAAATAGCTCTTTTCAAGACCTATTTTGTGGCGATGATCTCGGAACGTGGCGCAGCCCGGTTAGCGCGCTTGACTGGGGGTCAAGAGGTCGGGAGTTCAAATCTCCCCGTTCCGACACCCACTAAACCCTTGCTTTGCGAGGGTTTTTTTATATTCCTGAGAATAATCACTGGTTAGCGCGTTCCGACACCCTATAAACCCTGCCTGCTGGTGGGGTTTTTTTTGTTAAACCGCAAAGTGCGCAGAGACCGCAAAGATTCTTCAGCACAAGGTTAAGCGCGTCCCGACGTGCGTGTCGGGAAGCTCGGGAGTTCACCACGAACATAGTGATCAGAGGCGAGGGAATCTGAGCTTGTCGAAGGTGATGCTCAGTCAAATCTCCCTGCTTGTGCCGCCGAAGCTTGCCCGTAGGCGTATTCCGACAAAACAACATTGCTTTGAAGTGGTGTTTTTATAAATCCATTAAAATATTGAAACATATTGATAGTATTCGGGTAAATTGAAGACATCAATCATATCCCTGATTCCGATATAAAGCCCAGTTAAAGAGTTTTGTCTGATACATTTGATCAAAAAAGTTTGTGGGTTCACGATATCTGATTATCAGCGATCTTTAGATGAACAGTTTCCTTTCTGTTAAGTAATATGTCTCATA